>JABUSD010000405.1 GCA_021442845.1 Holdemanella sp. | reverse complement strand
GAGACTCGAACTCACGACCTTCCGGGTATGAACCGGATGCTCTAGCCAACTAAGCTACCCAGCCAAATGAATAAAAACGTGGTCGGGATGACAGGATTTGAACCTGCGACCCCTTGATCCCAAATCAAGTGCACTACCAAGCTGTGCTACATCCCGATTTCAATGGCGCGCCCTGCAGGAGTCGAACCCACAACCTTTTGATCCGTAGTCAAACGCTCTGTCCAGTTGAGCTAAGGGCGCAAACCTATATAACGCTAAATCAATATATCATACCAACATATAATATGCAAGATAAAAATAAAAAAAATAAAATGTTTTGGTCACAAAGATACTTTTAATGTTACAATGTTGATATCAGCATAAGGAGATATTAGTATGTCAATTGAACAAGTTAAAGGAAACTTAATCGTTTCATGTCAGGCTTTGCCAAATGAACCATTGCACTCATCGTTTATTATGGGGCGTATGGCAAAAGCGGCAAAAGAAGGTGGAGCAATGGGTATTCGTGCAAATACAGTTGTAGACATTGATGAAATCCAGAAACAGGTAGATCTTCCTGTTATTGGTATCATCAAGGAAGTATATGGGGATTGCCCTGTATTCATTACTCCAACTATGAAGGAAATCGATGCATTGATGGAAGTTAAACCGGAAATCATCGCATGTGATGCAACATGTCGTATCCGTCCAGATGGAAAGACATTGGATGAATTCTTTAAGGAAGTAAAAGAAAAATATCCAGACCAGCTATTTATGGCTGACTGTGCAACATTAGAAGAAATGTTACACGCCGATGAAATCGGATTTGACTATATCGGAACGACATTGGTTGGGTATACAGAACAGTCAAAAGGATTAAAGATTGAAACAAACGATTTTGAAATCATTCGTGAATTGTTAGCGAAGGCTAAACATCCAGTTATCGCAGAAGGAAACATTGATACACCTGAAAAAGTTAGAAGAGTATTAGACTTAGGATGTTATAGCTGTGTTGTTGGATCGATTATTACACGACCACAGTTAATCACAAAACGATTTGTAGATGCGATTAAAAAGTAATGGGATAATTCATATCCCATTCTTTTTTTATAGTATAATAGTTTAGAATGAGGTGGTATTGTGTTAAATAAAGAACAATTAGAATTCCTATTAAATCGTGCCTGTATGTCACAGGCTGATTTTGCGGAAATATTTGAAGAGGAAACAAGGACAGAATCATTATCGATGTTAAATGGAAATATTGATGATGTAAACCGTGTCATCCGTTCTGGAATAGGAATTCGTTTATATAAAGATGTTCAATCTGTTTATGGATATACAAACAATTTAGATATGGAATCACTTACTTCTTTGGTAGATGATTTAAAAGATAGTTTTGGAAATGAAGATAAGGACATTCAGATTCATTTGGAAAAAGTGGAATATGAGAATAAACATAGTATAAAAATCAATCCATTGGATGCACCATTAAAGGATAAGGTGGAATTGATGAAACAAGCTTATGATTGTGCCATGAAGGAAGATGAGCGCATCTTTAAAGTGCAGGTACAATTATTAAGCATAGAACAGAATGTACAGATTTCCAATTCAAAAGGAAGACTTGTGACAGATACAAGAATTCGTGTAAGAATGCCAGTGAGCGCTTTCTCTAAGGATGGAGAAAATAGACAATCTGGATTTGAAGGACCAGGAGCAAGTATGGGCCTTGAGTTCTTTGAAGAAGTACGCACACCGGAATCTATCGCAAAGGAAGCGGTTCGTGAAGCTATTGTGTTGTTGAGCGCAAAGGATTGCCCATCGGGAAAGATGCCCGTTATTATCGATAATGGATTTGGTGGCGTGATTTTCCATGAAGCATGTGGACATTCTTTGGAGGCAACGGCTGTTTCCAAGAATCAAAGCGTATTCACAAACAAAAAGGGAGAGCGCATCGGATCTGAAAAAGTAACGGCAATTGATGATGGAACGATTCCAAATGGATGGGGATCGCAGAATGTGGATGATGAAGGAAATTTCCAGCAGAAACGTGTATTGATTAAGGATGGAATCCTTACATCTTATATGGTGGATACATTAAATGGACGAAGAATGAATGCAGAATCAACAGGATCGGCAAGAAGACAATCGTATAAATTTGAACCGACATCCCGCATGAGCAATACCTATATTGCGGCCGGAACGGATTCTTTTGAAGAGATGTTTGAAGGCATTGAAAAAGGACTATATGCCAAGAAGATGGGTGGAGGAAGTGTCAATCCACAGACAGGTGAATTTAACTTTGCGGTTAATGAAGGCTATATGATTGAAAATGGAAAGATTACCTATCCAGTAAAAGGAGCCTCTTTAATTGGTAAAGGTAATGAAATTCTCTTTAACATTGATCGCGTTTCTGACAATTTAAAACGTGCACAGGGAATGTGTGGTTCCTGTTCAGGAAGCATCCCTACGGATGTAGGACAGCCTGCTATCCGTGTATCTTCCATTACCGTAGGAGGTACAGCGAATGAATAAACAAAAATGGATGGATTGTGCTCTACAAAAGGGATTGGATAGTTTTGAAATCTATCAATCTTTACAGAGTGATCGTGAAATCACATGGTATAACGAACAGATGGATACGTTTGTGTCCAGTTCTATATTAGGAACATCCATTCGTGGTGTCAAGGATGGAAATATGGCTAATATGGCATTGGAACAGGTTGATGATGCGTTGATGGAATCTGTGATTGATTCTTTGATTGAACAGATTGAAATTGTATCCTCTGAAGAAAA
The DNA here is from genome assembly GCA_021442845.1 of Holdemanella sp. Lineage (GTDB taxonomy): Bacteria > Bacillota_I > Bacilli_A > Erysipelotrichales > Erysipelotrichaceae > Floccifex. Next base: position 1,379 of record JABUSD010000405.1, on the reverse strand, counting down.
AGACTTCTTAAGAAAACCAGAAAAAGTAGAACCAGTTGAAATAAACCGCATATGGAATGTGCCAACACCAAGCTATGTACAAAGCGTTTTAAAAGAGATAGAAACAAAACTATTAGGATATGACAGACGTGTTTTGCAGGTTGCCTATCTATCCTACCAGCATTCGAAAGGATATCGTGAAATCACAAACTCTTATGGTATAGATCTAAGAGATGATGATGAAATACAGTATATCTATGCGAGTATTGTTGTAGGTGATAATAATGATGTTAAAGATGCGATGAGTGTACGAATCATCCGTGATTTTGATGCATTTGATGTGGATGAATTAGTCAGTGAACTATGTGATAAGGCCATCAGAAAGCTGAATGCCCATGCGATTTCATCAATGAAAACACCCGTTATCTTTGAAAGAAATGCGATGCGTTCTTTATTTGGTGCTTATGTCGGATTGTTTAGTGGGGAAATGATCTATAAAGGCATTTCTTATCTAAAGGACAAAGAAAACACAAAAATCTTTTCTGATAAGATTACAATCATTGATAATCCAAAGAATACAGATGCCCTCACAGTAGCCAGCTTTGATGATGAAGGCTGTCCTACAAAAGAAAAGATACTGGTAGAAAATGGAATTTATAGGCAATGCCTTCACAGTACAAAATCAGCTCTTCGCATGAATACGATATCAACTGGAAATGGATTTAAATCAGGATATGCAACAAGTGTATCGGTTCAGCCTTTAAACTGTCATATTGTACCAGGTGATAAGAGCTTAGATCAGTTACAGAAGCAAATGCATACAGGTCTTGTGATTAACAATCTGATTGGTCTACATGCCGGTGTGGATATTGTATCTGGTAATTTCTCGTTACAATGTTCTGGTTATTGGGTAGAAGATGGAATTCCAAAAGATTCCATTACATTAATTACAGTAGCTGGAAACTTTATGGAATTGATGAATCTTGTGGAAGAAGTTGGAAACGATTTAGATTGGGAATACCATTCTATTACGTGTCCAAGTATATATTTTAAAGAATGTGCAATAAGTGGGGAATAAATATGGAAAACGAATTTTATAATGAACATGTCAAAAAGGCATTAGAGAATATATCAAAAGGAAAGACAAATGAGTCATTAGGGCAATTGGCTGCTTCTTTGTATGCGACAAGCCTATTGATTCCTGTTATCTGGGATAAAGCACCAAAAGTTAACAAAGAAGAACAGTATGTCTTTGAACCAAATACACGCTTTCAGTTTCCATTGGTTCGCAATGAACAGAAAAACAGTTTTTTAATTTTATTTACAAGTATGGAAGAATATAAGAAAACTATGAATGAGTGCAATAATATAACCTATAAAGATGCTATGAAGTATAGATA
>JABUSD010000102.1 GCA_021442845.1 Holdemanella sp. | reverse complement strand
ATATTATTTTAGATAATAGGGATGATTATGTACAAGTATTTAATAACACATTATATGTATATGAAAGATTTTTTACCAATATCAAAAAAAGATATGCAGAAAAGAGGATGGGAAGAGTGTGACTTTGTCTATGTGATAGGGGATGCCTATGTCGACCATTCTTCTTTTGGACCCGCTATCATATCCAGAGTATTAGAAGCCAATGGCTATAAAGTAGGAATCATATCCCAGCCAGACTATCATAATCCTGAAAGTATTACTATCTTAGGAAAACCAAGATTAGGTTTTTTAGTATCTGCAGGTAATATGGATTCCATGGTCAATCATTATTCTGTCAATAAGAAAAGAAGAAAGACGGATGCTTATACACCAGCAGGAAAATCCGGTGTACGACCAGATTATGCGACCATTGTCTATTGTAATTTAATTAAAAGAATGTATAAGAATGTACCTGTATTAATCGGTGGTATTGAAGCAAGCCTAAGACGACTAGCCCATTATGATTACTGGTCAAATAAGATGAAGCGTTCCATACTTTTAGATTCTGGTGCTGATCTATTAATGTATGGAATGGGAGAATTATCCGTAGTTGAGATAGCCGATGCCTTACAATCAGGAATGGCAATTGAAGATATTACTTTTGTAAGGGGAACGGTGTATAAGACAAGAGAAATTGATAGTGTCTATGAAGGAATACAGCTACCTGATTATGATGATTTAGTAAAGGATAAATTGGCATATGCCAAAAGCTTTGCGATCCAATATCGCAATACGGATTTTATAAGCGCAAAACCATTAATCGAAAAGTATGGAGAAAAACGTTATGTTGTACAGAATCCATGTCAAAGACCGCTAACAACACAGGAATTTGATGATGTTTATGAACTTCCTTATATGAATACATATCATTATAGCTATGAAAAATTAGGAGGTGTACCCGCCATTTCAGAAATCAAATTCTCTTTGACATCGAATCGAGGATGTTTTGGAGCCTGCAGTTTCTGTGCATTGACATTCCATCAGGGAAGAATTGTCCAGGCAAGAAGTCATGATTCTTTAATAAGGGAAGCTAAGGGTATGATTGCCCAGCCTGATTTTAAAGGCTATATCCATGATGTTGGAGGACCAACTGCCCAGTTTCGAAGACCATCCTGTGATAAACAGATGAAACATGGAACATGTGGAACAAAGCAGTGCTTATATCCAAAACCATGTAAGAATATGGTGGTTGATCATAAGGATTATATAGAATTGTTGAAAAAGCTAAGAGAATTGCCAGGCGTTAAGAAAGTATTTGTCCGTTCAGGTATTCGTTTTGATTATCTATTAGCGGATAAAGATGATTCCTTCCTAAAGGAATTGTGCAAATACCATGTCAGTGGACAATTACGTGTAGCCCCAGAACATGTCAGTGATCATGTATTGGATTTGATGGGAAAACCAAGAAATGAAGTCTATCAGAAATTTGTCCATAAATTCAATAAAATCAATAACGATTTAAAGATGAACCAATATGTAGTTCCTTATCTGATTTCATCCCATCCAGGTTCTGATTTAAAGGATGCGATAGCCTTAGCAGAAAGCATCCGGGATATGGGATATATGCCAGAGCAGGTACAGGATTTCTATCCAACGCCATCAACCATTTCAACGGTCATGTATTATTGTGGGGTTGATCCAAGAACAATGAAGCCTGTGCATATCACATCGAACCCACATGATAAAGCCATGCAAAGAGCCTTGATCCAATATCGTAAAATAGAAAACTATGATTTAGTCAAAGAAGCTCTAATCAAGGCAAAAAGAGAGGATCTCATTGGATATGATAAACATTGTCTGATTCCTCCTGTAAAACCAAAGAATACCTATAAAAGGAAGAAATCGTCATGAAAATCATGGTAAGTGCGTGTTTATTAGGTGAAAACTGCAAATACAATGGAGGCAATAATTACAATCCCAGAATTATAGAGTATATCAAGAATCATGAAGTGATTCCCATCTGCCCAGAATGCCTAGGCGGACTACCTGTACCACGATGTCCATCCGAAATCGTCAACGGAAAGGTCATGATGAAAAATGGATGGGATGTCGATAAAGAATTTCATGAAGGTGCTTCTATCGCATTAAAAAAGGCAATCGATGAAAAGGTAGATTGTATCATCCTTCAATCCAGAAGTCCAAGCTGCGGTATAAAGGAAATCTACGATGGAAGCTTTACCGGAACAAAAATTAAAGGAATGGGTATCTTTGCCAGAATGGCAAAGGATGCTGGCTTTCTATTGATTGATAAAGAAGAGATTTAATTCTCTTTTTTTTATGTTACGTTAAGAATTATCCCATTTTAGATTAAACTTCATAGGATATAGTATAGACAACAAAGGGAGGAACACGCACATGACACTTTATAAATTATTACTAGATATATTCGGAATTGATTTGCCGGGAACATTTTATAACTTAATTTTCTAAGAAAGGAAGATACGATTATGGGATTTTATAAATTAATATTTGGATTATTTAAACATTACTTTCCATATGTAATAAATGGATTGGATTTTTAAAAGGAGGATACATATATGTCATTATTTAAACAGTTTCAAAACCTATTCAGTATGGATTATGCAGAATCCTACTTTGAGATGGCTAGTGGTACAGCTTTTTCAAATTATATGTATAATGAATATAAGATGGAAAGATGCTACTAGAAAGGAAATAGGGGTCATACGATGATACTTGAAACAGAACGATTGATACTTCGATCATGGATGGAAACAGATGTAGAGATGGTATACAACTGTTGTAAAGAGCCGGAACTTGGAGAAAACTGTGGGTTTCCAGTCCATAAATCAAAGGAAGATGCAATGTATGTTTTAAGGAATATCTTAATGGCCCCTTTATCGTATGCGATTGTTGAAAGAAAATCCAATCAGGTGATTGGAAGCATATCCATTAAACTACAAAATGAATCCAATGTCGCAATCTCTGAAAATGAAGGAGAAATCGGCTATTGGATTGGTAAAGATTACTGGAATAAAGGATATGCCAGTGAAGCCTGTTCTAGAATTGTTCAATATGCATTGGATGATTTAGAAATGGATTGTTTATGGGCAGGCTATTTTGAAGGAAATAATCAATCAAAAAGAGTATTGGAAAAGGTAGGCTTTGTATATCAGTATACAAATAAGGATGTCTACTGGGAAATTGTAGATCGTACCTATACAGAACATATCACAAAACTTGAAAGAGAATTGTATTTACATAAATAACATGGACAAACCGAAAGGTTTGTCTTATTTTATTAGTATGAACTATGAAAAAATATTTATGGATTATGTCCATCGTTTTGATGATTTAAAGAATTCCAAGATTGATTTAAAAGTCAAGCATTCCATGGAAGTGACAAAAGTCATGGATTATCTTGTATCACAGATGAAGGTATCAGATCATTTTAAAGAATTAGCTCATATAACTGCTATCTTTCATGATATCGGTCGTTTTGAACAGGTAAAACGATACAATACATTTTATGATGGAATAAGTGTGGATCATGCCTTATTGGGATTGGAAGTATTAAAAAAGGAGAAACTGTTAGATTTAGAAGATCATGATTTATATATGGTATATACAGCCATTAAAAATCATAATCGCTATAAGATAGAAGATGGTCTGGATCAAGATACAGAACTTTTATGTAAACTGATACGAGATGCCGATAAATGCGATATCTTTCGTGTATTTGCCACAGAGGATATGGTAGATACAATGGGAGAAACGATAGAACAGGTATCTAAGGAAACCATTACACCGATAATCTATGAAGATATCCTTAAACATATCAGCATTGATAAGGATAAAAGAAAAACCGGTTTGGATAAATGGATCGGATTTCTTGGCTTTATCTATGATTTGAACTTTAAACAGAGTATCGAATATCTAAGAATCAATCGCTATTATCGCATGCCATTTGATTCTATTGTATTTTTTTGATTTGTTTCAGCTTTTAAATCTTTCAATATTCCATTAATTGCTAAATTATCATTATTATTAGGAGATAAGTTAAATTTAAATAAATCTTGGATAATTATTTTATTATACTTATTTTGAATTAATATTTCTTCATTATTTTTTATTGATAAATTATTTTTAAATAAATTTTTAATATCATATTT
>JABUSD010000320.1 GCA_021442845.1 Holdemanella sp. | reverse complement strand
CTTCTGCCCATTCTATTTCAATTGAAATAATCTCTTCCTGCTGATTGATCCTTTCATTCGATAATGGGATTAACATAGATTCATTTTGATAATAATAATCTGGATCAGTACTTTTCATCATGATCAGATACTTTTCTGTCAATAGATTTCGATGATTCCTTTTTGCATCTATCAAATCATTCAAATAGCTTTTTACTACAGTATGGTCCCATGATAAAAACTGGCTTTTTCGCATGATTTCAAAAGTAACGAAATCATCCTGACAATTCGCTCTTCCACCCATATTATTTACCCGCTGAAACATTTCCCATTCTAATTGTATGACTTTATTGATTATTTCCATGTAAACTCTCCATAATCATCTTACTATAGCTCTCTAAAAAACTATTGTTTGATTGATATCCTAATGTATGCAATTCCTTTGAAATACCATTACAGATACTTTCAATCTGTTCTAAAGCATGTATATCCTCTAAATCCATATCTATAAGCGTTAATACCATTTCTTTTATATCCGTTAACTTTGTAAATTCATCCATCTTTTTAAATGCCCATTTATAAAATGGTTTATATAGATCATTTAAAAGATAGGCAGTCTGTATTGTCGATTCTATAAATAGACTCTTTGTTAAGGATAAAGCCCCTTTATCTTTTCGTTTCATACAGCGGATATAATTATATTGTCCACTCTGTGCCATATCATGTAACGATTTTGATAATTTACTTAACTTCACCTTTTTGGGATATGTTTTTAAATAGGATATTCTATCTATCATGATATTGTGTGGATCATAGAAAATCTTTCCATTGGTTATCGTAGATAACTGTTCATCCTTGATATCTAACCAGTCATTTAGAGTCTCTGGATATTTTCCTATTAATTGTTTGATAAAATCATTTATGACAAGAACGCCTGTTCGATGCTTAATTGGTTTTCTTACAATTGTTTCATAATCCTGGATTATAGAATCCTTTATCTGGGAATAGGTATCTTCATCCATCCATAGACAGAACCCCAATCCATAATCATGATCGGTTGAATACATATCATCATATCCATAACACTGAGAACCTTCTCCAATTAATCCTGCCGCAATCTTATAGTCTTTATATTTAGTTTCTAATAGTTCCAGGAAATGATTGTTAAAGTAGTTTTCAATTCTTTCTATGCTGATTAAATCCTTTGATTTATCAATCATAGATTGTACTAAATCTCTATTTCGAGATACTTTTTTATATTCAATATTAATGCCATAGACCCTTTCTATTTCTTTTAATGCTTTATCATAATAGTCTAATGATTTCTCATATTCCTTCAGATGAAAATAGCCTTCTGCCATACCTGATAAAGCACTGGAATAGTGAGAATTGATAGAACTTTGATTTTCAAAGATGGAAATAGCCTGTTCCATATGATGGATTCCTTTGACATAATACCCCTGGTAGTAACAAAGATTTCCCATATTCACATGCGTCGTTGCTACTTCAATTGGATACTCATATTGGATAAGGATATCCATTGCCTTATGTAAAGAATCATAAGCTTTCTCATATTCCTGCATTTCCATATATAAAAGACTTAGATTATTATATAAAGATGCCTTCTCATAATCATTGTCTTTTAGAATACTAAGTGCATCCATATAGCACTGCAATGACTTTGTATATTCCTTACAGATTCGATAGGCTGTCGCTACATTGATTAACATGATCGCATATTCTCTAGTGCCTTGTATCTGTAGAATATCAGCGACCTGTAGTGTCATATCAATACAGTCTAAACATTGTCTTTTTAATCCATGAACACGATAATAGCCTAACAATTCATTTAATATGGTAAAGACTGAATAGTAATCATTTTCATTCTGTGCCATTTCTAACCCATCTAGTAGATACTGTTCGACCAGATCACTTCTTCCCTGCTGGAATAATGCATCATAACGTTTTAAAAAAGTATTTATATTAAACATATCTATATTCTAACATAAGCCTGTTAATTCATAATAAAAACACCTTAACATTTAATCAAGGTGTTACTATTTAGTTAAGGATAATACTTTCTTACCAATCTATAACATCAAAAAGTTCTTCTATATTGCTGCATTTTTTGTTAAGCATGTCATAGTTAACTATTGTATCTTTAATCATAATCTCAAAAGTTGATTTCTTTATATCATAATCGTTCCTAACAAACTTTTCTCTAGTTCTAACCTTTTCTAGCATAATTTCGTATGATAATCCATTACTGTTAAGAAAATCATATATATCCGCTTTGCCTTTAAGTAAAGAAATGTCTTGTATACCCAACTTAGTAAGAATAAACTTATGAATATCCTGCCCATTATATTCTAAACTATGCAGACAAGTCACATACTCGAAATCAGGATTATCAACAATTAGAAAATGTGGTGTGTTACCTTTTCTATTTTGAGTTTTGCAATATTCTAACAAACGCACGAAATTGGTATATTCGCCAGGAACAGAATTGATTCTGTCCGCATCCACAACAATAAACTTTGCCAGATAATTACTCTGTGCTTCGATCTTAATTTTCTGCAGAAAATTTGAATAACCTCCTCCGTGCATGTTAATTGGCTTTAACACTAGCTTAACTCCCTGATTTTTACGCATCCTATCAAAATAATTAAACTCCGTGTCACCTTCACAAAAGACTGCAAACTTCTTTTGGAGAAATCTCTGTTTTCTACTCAAACGATGTACCTCCCAAGATACCTTTCATATAAAACTCGTAAATTTTTGTTGTCTCGTATCTAACTTCAGGAAAATCCGAAAGAGAATACAATTCTGATGTAAGTTCATCCTTGCTCTTTGTTATGAAATAGATTTGTTCTTTCATATATGTTTTTAAATTCAAATGCAATACATTATGAGTTGAAAAAACAAATTGTCCTTTATGTTCCATTCCGTTTATAAATGCTATCACCCTATCTGAAAGAATAGGATTTAGAACTCGATCCATTTCATCTGCAAACACAATCTTATCTTCATATACAATCCTAAAAATTTGAACCGCCCATGCAAAAAACTCTCTAACTCCTGCAGAATCCTGCGAAAGTTCTTGCTTAAAAGAATTCCCTGCACTATCGCGTCTAATGATTATTGACTTTGAATAAGGTTTTACATCATCAACCTCTATATCACAAATACTGTAATCAACCATTCTAAATATCTCCACATATCTTGGATCTCGCAAAACCTTCAAATCATCTTCTCGTTTCATTGCATCTTCTTTTTCATCCGTAGCTATGGCACCAGGACTGAGCTTTTTTAAAAACCAGTCTACAGTAGCCTTGGCATCTTGATTTCCTAACAATGAAAGTTTCGATACAAACAACCCATTACTGTTGTTGCTGTTTTTCAAGATATTTACAATATCTTTACCTTTTCCCTGTTTTGCCTCATACACTCCCTCTTCATTTCTAATGATATTAAAAACTACAGAAAGAGCCTGTTTTCTCTTACTTTGCTTTGACAGTTTTTCAGTAACAATTCCGAAAGAATCAATTTCAATTGCATAAAAATATATCTGCCCATTTGATGAAGCAAAACTCATATTAAACTTCTGTACCGGATTACTTTCACGCATTTGGGCAGATGCATTCACATAAACAGATACAGTCTGCACAAGAGCATTTGCATTAAATAATCCTCTAAAAAACTTTAAACTATTAATGAAGTTAGATTTACCACCTGCATTCTCACCCACGATAACAGCTGTTTTAAGTAAATCATATTCTGATTCAAGTGCAACATAGTTATCCGGAAACCGGCCCTTAACCTTTCCAACACCTGCCTCCATTGAAAACTCACTATCAGTATCGAATGAACAAAAATTATTAAAAGAATAGCCAACAAGCATCTTATCACCTCTCATTTACATTATATGCATAAAATAGCGGTTGTAAACCAGATTTTTGTTTTACAACCGCTATTTTTACGTATTTTTATTCATTTTTTCAATATATAACCCATTTTTACGGTTTTGTTCGATAATAGAAATTATCCTTGATCTCCTCTATTGGATAAACACAATATGTTCATTTTTTATTCCAGCATGGGTGATAGAATCAATATCAACATCTTTTTGGATATGCATACATAATTCGTATTCACTATCTGTATAGGTAAAATAGAGGATTCTATCATTTATATCTTCTTTTATACGTTTAATAATGATTTCTTTTTTATTTTCTTCCTCTTTATAATCAAAATAGATAAAATTGGTT
>JABUSD010000367.1 GCA_021442845.1 Holdemanella sp. | reverse complement strand
TCTTGTTTTGTATTGTTTTATCTTATATAATAGAAACAGGTGATACTATGCTAACAAATGAAAGACATGCAGATATAATAGAAAAATTACAGATGACAGGAAAAGTACTTGTAAAGGACTTATGTGCTTTATATGAAGTGACAGAAGACTGTATCCGTAAAGACTTGCGTTTATTAGAGAAGCAGGGATATTGTAAAAGAGTCTATGGAGGTGCCATTCTAGTTAAGAATGAAATAAGGCACAATGTATATGAAAGAATTGATAAGGATGTTGATAAAAAAAGCATCATTGCCAAAAAAGCTTATGATGAAATCCAGGATGGAGAGACAATCTTTATGGATGTATCCACAACCAATCTAATCTTAGCTAAGCTATTAGCCCAGGGAAATAAACGTGTCATTGTCATTTCCAATATGATTGATGTATTAACGATATTGGCTACTAACCCTAATATTACCGTCATTGGAACAGGAGGCAATGTAAATCTGGAATTAAATGGTTTTGTTGGTTCCATCACAATGAGCATTGTATCCAAACATCACTTTTCAAAATGTTTTATTGGGACAACGGGAATTGACTACAATATGAATATGTTGACAACCTTTGATATGGAAGATGGATTGGTAAAAGATTTAGTTATTTCCAATAGCACAACCAATTATATATTGATGGAGGATGCTAAATTCAAAGCCATTGGAGGTTATAAATATATCGATATTAAAAAGGTAGACTATATCATCACCAACACAGAAATTGATAATAAATATAAACAGTATCTAAAGAAGCATGCAGTGGAGGTATTATAGATGAAAAAAGTGATTTCATTATTATTAAGTACATGTCTATTATGTGCATGTACTTCAAAGGATGATATCAATCGTGATGTGGTTGTATCTTTTGATAGCCCTATATCAGAGAATACGATATGGTGTGCCGGTTTTAATCTGGTATGGAATGATTTAAAGGATACATATAATAATGGTAAGGATATTTCTTTTAAAGATGGTAAGAATATACTACTTGATGAAGTAAACGCTTCTACATTCACAAAAAACAATCTAAGCAAAGAAAGCTATTATACTAAAAGCGGATATAAGACACCTGCATTAAAAGAGGAAATCAAACAGGGAATCAAAGAAAAATTCAATCAGGAAAGTGATGTATTAGAGGATATTCAATTTGAAAAAGATTCTAGAGATTTATGCTTATATGCTATGTTGTATAAAAAGTTTCAATATCTAGTCCCATTTGATGACATAGGACAAGATACCTTTAAAGATAAACAATATGCATTTTTTGGAATCAAAGAAAGTACAGAAGAAAAAAGAGCACAATTATATCCAATGTATTATAAAGATGAAGATCACTTTGTGATAAGAATGGATACCATGGAAAATGATTCCATTCTTATATGCAAGGGAATCGAAGGAAAGACATTCAAGGAAATCTATGAGAATAGTATAAAGAAGCATGAAACATATGATGGATCTTATACATTTACCGAAGATGATTTCTTTAAAATGCCAAAATTAAATATTAATATGAAAAAGGATTTTGAAGAGTTAAAGAATCATCCATTTGATTTAAAGGATGGAGAATATTACATCAGTGATGCCTTACAGACAATCCGGTTTACATTGGATGAAAAAGGTGGCGAAGTAAAAAGTGAAGCTATTTTGGGTGTGAATCTAGCATTTGCTCCATTCATGGAAGAAGAAAAGAAAGAACGCTATTTCTTTGTGGATGATACATTTACATTGTTCTTAATGGAACAGGATAAAGAGCTTCCTTATTTAGCTTTACATATAAGTGATATGGAGAACTATAAATATGAATAAGATATTTGATTTCTTTCATCAAAAGGATGAGAACAATATTACCAATTTAGAAAAGACAAAGAACGCTAAGATTATTAAAAGAATCGCATCTACGGATAAAAATAAAAGCTATGAAGAATCCGATTCTATTAAAGAGAGTGATTATCCATTAGGTGTTGTTGTAGAAGATGGCAAGTTCATTGGCTTTGGAATCCATATCTTTAATGAAGATGTATATCCACTACAGAGTTTTGAAATCTATTTAAGAGGCTGTGACTTGGTAGGAAAACTGGATTTGTCCAATTGTGAAGATGTCATCTTTGTGGATGTTTATCGCAATCGTATATCTGAAGTGGATGTATCAAACATGAAATCATGTCGTATTCTAGGTTTACAGGATAATGAAATTCAATATCTTGATCCAAAAGATTTAAACATCTGCCAAGGCATTGATGTTGGAAAAAATCAATTGAATTCTATTGATGTATCCAATAATAAAGAATTAGTAGAATTGTATGTCAATGATAATCGTTTAACATCCATTGATATATCCAATAACCCTAAGTTGAAATATTTCTATTGCCATAATAATCAGATTTCTGAATTGGATACAAGAAACAATCCATTATTAAGACATGTAGATGCGACAGAAAATCCAATGAAGAAAATCCAGTGTCTATGTCCACAAAAAGAAGATTACCCTTTGGAATTATATGCAAAAGATGGAGGCTATGTAGGTTTAAAGTTCTATCCTGTCTATAATGCCCAATGGAAAGAGACAGGAGAATGGAAGCAGAGCTATCATGCTTATCCGATGGATGGATATCAATTTGAAGGCTGGTATGATTTAGAGGACAAACTAGTTTCTACCGATGAAATCTGGGTAGATTCTTATGGTATGAGTCGTATATTAATAGCAAAATTTAAATAAACTCCCAATAGGGAGTTATTTTATATTATAAGCGTTTCGCCTGCTTTGATATATTTTAGAGTATCTGGCATTTTCTTTTTAAGAAGGTTGTAGACAGGAATACCAGTACAATGGCATGTATAAAACTTTGTATCATATAGACAAAGTCTTGATGCGATGGCATCAATCAGTTCAATTTTTTCCGTTTTTTTATTGACGGGATTGTATAAATGGAATCCGCCGATACATACATCTGGATTTTTATGAATATGCTGTATACATGTATCCATAATATTCACAATACCTCGATGGGCACAACCGCATAGTAATATATTTGTATCCTTTTTGGAAATAATTAAATTCTGTTCATGGGTAAAATCATCATTCATGTATTTTCCATTTTTCTTCATGAATAATTCTTTATTGGATTCAGTTTTATATTCGTCAAAACAGATGTCTGCAAACAAAGTTAATTCATCATCGATTTTTACATATTCATCGGTAAGGATGATTCTTGGATTGTCTTTTAATTTTATATCCAATCCATAAGGAATCATCAAACCAAGTACTTTTGTAGAATGCCTTTCAAATGCATTTTTGCGAATATATATTTTAGCCTTATCATTTTCTTTAAGAAAAAGATTTAAGGCACCTCCATGATCAAAATGACCATGGGATAGGATGACTGTATCTATCTCTTTGATGTTTATCCCTAATTTTTTTGCGTTTTCAAGAAAAATACAATTTGAACCAAGATCAAAAAGAAGTTTATGCTTCTCTGTCTGTATATAGAAAGATAAGCCATGTTTTGATTTGAATTCATTGGATATGGCATTGTTTTCGACTAATACTTTTATAAGCATATCCTTTATCCTTTATCATCCATATCTTCTTCATGTTGGGATGTATCCACCAATTCATCAACAATTGGGCATTTTACACCAGCACTCTGATAAGTGATAGTTGTATCGATAAATGGCTGGTAGGAACGTAGATGTTTGAAATTCTTGTGGTAACATAAGAAGATATCTTTTTTCCAGATGACTTCCGTTGCCTTTACTATATGCAAATCGCCATTTAATATTTCATCGACAATCAATCTGGCGGATATGACACCCATTCCTTTGTTTTGAATGATGGCTCTTTTTACAGCTTCAATACTAGCGCATTCCCAAACGATATTATAATTGATATTGTTGTTGATCATTTCATCTTCAAACGTTCTTCTTGTGGAACTTCCTTCTTCACGCAACACAAAGTTTTCATCGTTCAACTGTTTTATATCGATTTTATCCAATCCATAAAATGGATGATTTCTTCCACATACTAACACTAGACAATCATTAGCTACGGGTACTTTAATAATATCCTTATTTTGAATGTTTCCTTCTGTAATCACAAAATCCAGATCATTTCTTAATAGTAGCTGTTCCAATGTTTTTGTATTGCTTTCATTGACATAGAAGGCAATGGATGGGTCTGATGTATTGGTTTTTTCTATGATATCCGGAAGTATACATTGACTAACCGTATAGG
>JABUSD010000421.1 GCA_021442845.1 Holdemanella sp. | reverse complement strand
TTATTTTCATAAATATCCATTATTTCATATGAGGCTATTTTATCAGCACATTTCTGAAGTACCCTTGTGAGTTCAGGTATGTAGCTTGTTGAATCAGCTGATTTGGCAATAAATGCATCTATTTGATATTTTAATGTGTCAAATACTTCCTGCGGATATGATGAAATAAAAACAAGACAGAAAGAGCTGTCTATTTCCCTTAGTTTTCGTGCAAGTTCTTTGCCGTTAATCTCCGGCATTTCTATGTCAAGTATGACTATATCAGGAATATTATCTGGCTCAAAGCAATTGAGAAGAGTGATGCCGTCTCTGTAATACCTGACAGATACAGGCTGTCTGGTGTTCTGACTTGCCTGCTCAAGGCATTGCTTTAGTTCATTTTTGAGAAAATCAATATTGTCATCGCATATCGCTATTGAAATCATTTTAGTAAGTCTCCGAAAAGTGACAGTAATGTTTACAATATTATAAAAAAGCAGCCACAGAATATCAAATGAATGTTATTTCTGTGGCTGTGCAAGGGGTTATTTTTTAAACCATTTCAGACCCTTTGGCACTTTTGGCTGATATGTCCAGCCTACGCATGTTGTATTATTTGATACCCGGATACTGTGTTCAGCAATTTTAGCAAGAACCTTTAACACTGTTTTCTTCATTTTTCCTTCCTTTCATAAATGAAACAATTAAAAGTAATGAGGTGACAATCATTGAATAGGATAGCGACAGGCAAATGATTGAAGATTTCATTACAAGTCATGACAGTGACTAGATTTTCTGTTTCTGATAGATTGATGATGTTGTGTGTCCATCCTGGTATCATATGTATGGCTTCTATCTTATCGCCTGATACTTCAAATTCTACTGTTTCTCCGGTATTAATATTTCTTTCCTGGATTAATCCATGTCCTGCTACCACAATAAATAGTTCCCATTTACTATTGTGCCAGTGTTGTCCTTTTGTGATGCCTGGTCTTGAAATATTAATAGATACTTGTCCACAGTCTTCTGTATGCACTAATTCTGTAAAAGATCCTCGATTATCTACATTCATCTTTAATGCATATTTAAACTTATCGACTGGTAGATACGTTAGATATAGAGAATATAGTTTTTTAGCAAAAGAACCTTCTGGCATCTTTGGCATCATTAATGTTTTTGGCTGTTCTTTAAACTGTTCTAATAGATCAACTATTTCGCCTAAAGTTACTTTATGTGTAATAGGAACACAACAATATTTTCCTTTCTCTGTTAATATTGTTTCTACGCCATCAAATTCACAATGTACTTCTTTTCCTTCTAATAGATCAAACATGCCTTCTACTAGATCATCAATATACAATACTTCCAATTCGGTATTTCTATCATTGACTGTAAATGGTTCATCATTGGCTACAGACCAGCAGAATGTACTGATAGCACTGTTATATTTTGGTTTGGAATGTCCCATTAGATTGACAAAGCGATAGACATAGACTGGAGATCCTGTTTCTTTTTCATAATCAAAGAATAGGTCTTCTCCTGCTTTTTTACTTCTTCCATATTCACTATTTCCAAATCGTCCTGCTAATGTAGCCTGTACACTACTGCTTAACATAATAGGTGCTTTATTATCATATTTCTTTAATGTATTTAATAAATCCGATGCAAAGCCAAAATTTCCTTTCATAAAATCTTCTGGATTTTCTGGTCTATTAACTCCTGCTAGATTAAATACAAAATCACAGTTAGTACAATAATTTTCTAAGTCTTCTAATGTAGAATCTATATCATATTCATAGATTTCTTCAATTTTAATGTTTGGTCGTGTACGATTCTTGCCATCTTTTATATTCTTTAGGTTGTTACAAAGGGCTGTTCCTACCATTCCCTTTGCACCTGTTACTAATATTTTCATACTATCCTTTTCTCCAGACAAATTTATTGACGACATTTACATAACCTTGAATAATTCGTACTACTTTCATAGATACAGTTTCATCTGTATAATCTGGACATGGTTTTCCTAAGATGCCTTTTTGTTTCATATCAATTGCCATTTCCGTTGCATTCAATAATTCTTTTGTAGTAATACCTGCTAATATGAAATCCCCTGCTTCTAAAGCTTCTGGTCGTTCTGTACTTGTACGAATGCATACAGCTGCAATTGGATGTCCAATTGATAAATAGAAACTGCTTTCTTCTGGCAATGTACCAGAATCACTTACAATCGCTAAAGCATTCATCTGTAGACAGTTATAATCATTGAAGCCTAATGGTTCATTGACTCTTACTCTTGGATCTAATTGAAATCCACTTTTTTCTAATCGATTCTTACTTCTTGGATGACATGAATATAGGATTGGCATATCGTATTTTTCGGCTAGTGCATTAATAGCTGTAAATAAAGAAAGAAAGTTCTTTTCTGTATCAATATTTTCTTCTCTATGGGCACTTAATAATATGTATTTATTAGGTTCTAATCCTAATCGATTTAATACATTGCTTGATTTAATCTTATCTAAGTTTCCGCTTAATACTTCTGCCATAGGAGACCCTGTTACATAGGTTCTTTCTTTTGGTAGTCCTGTATCGGCTAAGTATTTACGGGCAAATTCTGAATAGGCTAAGTTTACATCAGAAATCACATCCACAATTCTTCGATTTGTTTCTTCTGGTAAACATTCATCCTTGCAGCGATTTCCTGCTTCCATATGGAATAATGGAATATGTAATCGTTTTGCACTGATGGCACTTAAACAGCTATTTGTATCCCCTAAAACTAAATAGGCATCTGGTTGTAACTCCGATAACAATTCATAAGAACGGGCCAGGATATTCCCACAGGTAACTCCTAGATTATCCCCTACTACAGGGATAATCATATCGGGTCCAAATTCTCCTTTTGTGTTAACCAATTCAAAATCTTCCCAGAATACAGTACTTAGATTTCTATCCCAGTTCTGATTATAATAAATAACACATACATCAAAATATTCTCTACAGCGTTTTATTACCGCAGCTAATCGAATAATTTCTGGTCTTGTTCCTAATCCTATACATAGTTTAATTCGATTGTTATCTTTCCATTTAAAGTCCATACATTATTCCTCTTTTAATCTTTCCTGGATGTATGCTAATTTAGCGATTGTTTCTTTTGTTTCTTCTAAAGTTAAACGACGTGCATTATCACTATTAAATTCTGTTAAAGTATTTCTTTCTTCGTCGCCTTCTTTAAAGTATTTATCATAGTTTAAGCCACGATTATCAGCTGGTACTCTATAGAAATCTCCCATATCTACGGCTTTTGCACATTCTTCATTTGTAAGTAATGTTTCATACATCTTTTCACCATGGCGAATACCAATGACTTTAATATCTTCTTTCTTTCCTCCAAACAATTCACAGACAGCTTCTGCCTGTGTCTGGATTGTACAGGCTGGTGCTTTCATGATTAATAAATCCCCATTTTCGCCATGTTCAAAGGCAAAGATGACTAAATCTACGGCTTCTTCCAATGACATGATAAAGCGTGTCATTTTTGGTTCTGTTACAGTAATTGGATTTCCAGATTTTATCTGATCAATCCATAGTGGGATAACAGAGCCTCTTGAACACATTACATTTCCATATCGTGTACAACAGATTCTTGTCTTTCCACTGTATCTGCTTTTGGCAATGGCGACCTTTTCTTCAATAGCTTTTGTGATTCCCATCGCATTAATTGGATAAGCTGCCTTATCTGTACTTAAACAGATAACCGATTCTACACCTTCATCAATAGCTGCCGTTAATACATTATCCGTTCCAATTACATTTGTCTTTACAGCTTCCATGGGAAAGAATTCACAGGAAGGTACCTGTTTTAATGCAGCTGCATGAAAGATATAATCCACTCCATGCATAGCATTCTTAACCGATTGTAATTCTCTTACATCTCCGATATAGAATTTAATCTTTTCGGCATATTCTGGATACTTTATCTGATATTCATGTCGCATATCATCCTGTTTCTTTTCATCTCTTGAAAAGATTCGTATTTCTCCTATATCTGTAGTTAAAAATCTATCTAATACTGCATTACCAAAGGATCCTGTTCCTCCTGTAATCATTAATGTTTTATCTTTAAATAATGACATATTGTACCTCCATGCATAAATCTTTCTATATCTTAATGGATTCATAGTTATTTGTCTATGTATTGATTTGTATAATTACATATTATACATCCCATGAAATAACCTATAATACTTCCTAATCCATTACTTATCATATCATCAAATTCAAAACATCCTAATCCAAATACATATTGAAT
>JABUSD010000223.1 GCA_021442845.1 Holdemanella sp. | reverse complement strand
AGTGAAAGCGCAGCAAGATTCTTTTTTGCGTCAAGCTTCAGCTCCCTTGGCTCGCCGTTCGAGAAGATCATCACCATCTCGCTGTTATGGGACTGCCTTCCGGTATTAGATACAAAGTTACCCTTGATCCATGGCACAAGTGCAAAATATTTGAATCCTGCATCAATCGCCATCCTCTTTATCTCATAGAGGTATTCAAAATTCTGCTCATTCTCCTGCGGAAGGAACTCCACAAGGAAAGCACCTTTCTTCAGCACCCTCTGCTTTTCGAAGAAGTCCTTTGCCTCATACCGGAACAGCTCATAGGTCGCAAAGTTTCTGTTCCCTCCCTTCAGTGACTTAGAAAGAAGGTATGGATGGTCAGTGATGATTCCATCAATGCTGTTGTCCTTTATCATCGAAAGATCTCTGCCATCGCCATTGATGAGGATGCACTTCACATCCTTCAGCTGACTTTCAACCTTGTATACGCCTCGTGATACCTTTCTGAATATGCCTTTGTCTACCCCTTCATAGATTCTTGCTCTGACTGATTCATTGTTTACCCCTAATGACTTCACTTCATTTACATAACGCTCCGCTTCCTTCGTTGTAAAGCATTCATCATCCATGAAGTAGTCGAACAGTGACATCTGTATAGTTTCCATTCGTTTTCCCCCTTCCATTAGCAAACGGGGGCAATCTGCCCCCGTCTATTCCCTCTCATCAAAAGACACGTCCTCTTCACGGTCTTCCTCTTCCTTTTCTCTAAGCCATTCTTCCCTTCGCAGGAGGAAAGCATTATAGACCTCTTCAGAAGGGTTATCTATATAGGATATGCTGCTGAAATCCTTTTCCACCGCAATCAGCTGTGCTTTCTCGCATGGACCGCCATCTATCATCCTTAATGTACTGTAATCCAGAGATACAGCCGCAACCTGGATTTCCTCGCCTGGATTCTTTATATGGCGGATTGCTTCCGGATTATTAAAGACAGCTTTCATCTGGACATTTTCCGTAGGATTCTTAATATATTTGATTGCCATCGGACTATTCACAGCCTCAAGCTGCACCTCTTCACATGGATTATTTATAAAATAAATTGCTTTGGGATTCTTTCTCACAGCCTCAAGCTGTACCTCTAAAGCAGGATTTTCGATATGCTTCAGTGCATAAACGCAAATCTTTACTGCTTCCATCTGCACTGCCTCCGCTGGATCTTTTATGTATTTTAGATAGGTCCAGTTCATACGTACAGCCGCCATCTGTGCCTCTTCAGGCGGATTCTCAATATATCTGATGGAACTGGGATTTTTACGCACGATTTCAATCTGCTGATCCTTTGGTAGATTATTTATATTCATCACAACATCTCCTTTTCCATGGAAACGGGGGGGGCAAACTGCCCCCGTTTATCTTTCAAGTTCTTCATCTTTCTCTGCATGCATCATTGTTTCATATCGCAGGTCATCCATCATATATTCGTCATCAAATGTCCTGATCAGATATGGATAAGTCAAGTATGCCTCATCCTTGCCCCCAAAACTTCTTTCTTCCACATCTTGATAATCCTCACCGATCCTTGCATATACATAGGATAATTCGTTCTCTTCAAGATGCTTCAATCCATCCATTACAGCACATACATCTTTGCAAGATTTATTATATTCACTCCATTTGATAATATTCCATCCAAAGCATATCTGATAATCATTCTCTGCCTTGAAATCCAGACTATCAAGAAGATTATCCGTTCCAGTCCCCTTTAGAAACTCATTTGAAAAGAGCATCAGCTCTTCAAAGCCTTTTCTTGTTGTAACAATCCTAACATCTGATCTGTATCCCATATTTCCTCCCTGTTATTCCCTTTCCTCAGAATCTTCCAAATCCTCTTCCTGATTGCAGGATAATCTGGAAAGATCCATTTCCAATTTAGCCCTGATTTTCCTCATCACTTCACAGCTGTATGCAGGATCAGCATAGGCAGACACATCCACACCATCTTCAAGATCCACCCGAATCTGTTCCATCTGTTTATAATCAAATTCTGGTATGGCATAGATAGAGACATCCAAACCTTTTTGAAGACCATTCCGGATTTCATTCATCTGATTACTTGTGAACTCCGGATCAGCGTAGATAGAGACATCCAGTCCACGCTTTAACCCCTCTCGTATTTCATACATCTGACCACTGGTGAATTCAGGACTGGCATATATGGAAACATCTAGTCCATTTTCAAGTCCATCTCGAATCTGCCACATCTGCAAATGATTGAATTCCGGTTTGGCGTAGATAGAGACATCCAGTCCTTTTTTAAGACCTATTCTTATTTCATCCATCTGCTCCCAATCAAATTCCGGCTTTGCAAAAACGGAAACATCAACACCATTTCCAACACCAAATTTAATTGAAGACATCTGATGCCCTGAAAATCCTTTCTCAGCATAGATGGAAATATCAATTCCATAGAAGTAAAGAGCATCTCTGATTTCACGCATCTGCATCCAGTCAAATTCTGATCTGGCATAAGTTGATACATCAATTCCCTGCTCAATGCCTTCTCGAATCTGCCACATCTGCATCCAGTCAAACTCCGGCTTGGCATAGATGGAAACATCCATACCTTCTAAAAATCCATTTATGATTTCACGCATCTGCAACCATCAAATTCCGGTTTGGCATAGACTGATACATCAAATCCACAATCCAATCCGTATCTTATCCAATTTAATTGTTCATCGTTGAACATACCTTCATATTGTCCGAGAATCTCGTTTACTTTATTTTTGTCCATCCCAATATCTCCTTCCAACGGAAACGGGGGCAATCTGCCCCCGTTTATTTTTCAATTTCTTCATATTCATCTCTTGCCTTGCGTGATTTATCAATACATACATCCATATCATACGGGTCATCTCCCCATTCACCTAGAAGAGTTTCTATCGTAATACCTTCAGGTATCCTTGCTCTGGCAACATCACCCTTAATATAATCCTTTAATTTTATAGTCATCAGCTCGGAAAGGTATATACTTCCCCATTCATCACAATCTCTTCCATGACTGCTGAGTACATACCCATAAAGATGGAAATCTCCATCCGGCTGTTCCTCTGCCTCTGTAATCAGCCATCTCCATCTTGTGCCAACAAGCCGATAATCAGCAAGTACCACAGTATCCGCACCATTTCCATCCTGGCATCCTAGTGGATAGGACCTGAACAGTTCCTTCAGACGATCATCAATCAATCTTCTACTATATAAGCTGCATGTAGGACTATCATTCATGCTAATTCTCACGACTATTCCCTCTCATCCGTTTCCTGGCATTCGCCTTCCATCTCATCTTCTGGCGATTGGCTCTGGATCAGACTGCTGGACACGCCTTTCACAAAATCTTCGCAGATGATGATATCCTCTTCAGAAAGACCTCTTGTATCAACAGTAAAGTTTTTGAGCATTTCTTCGTGTCTGCTGTCATAATAATAGCTGTTCTTACATCGATTCATCTCTTCATCAAGGATTTCCTCCAGGCTCATGTTTTCCGCATATTCATCAAATATTACATCTTCTGTAATATCATAAAAGTCTGGCTTCAATTCATTCGATGTAAAAATCCTGTCACCGCACCAGATTCCTACCATATTTGCATTCTGACCGTTGAAATGGTAATCGCCGCCTCCAAGACCGTTGCCAAGTGCAATAAGCATTCCTGCGGTATGAATCTTGCTGATATGGAGAACCGCTCTGTTTTCACTTTCGATAAAATCTATATATGCAGAGCATGGCTTCTGCCGGTACAGATCCACCATCTGCTTCTTCGTATCGTTATAGGCATAGCGGATATATGGAATCTCTTCACCATCATAGATTATTTCATGCCTTCTGAAATAACCGTACATCGTGGTATGATATCCATGCTCATCATATATATCGCTTCTGATTCCGAGTTCATCCTCAAAGCCTTCCATCAGATCACATCCGACAAATTCGCTCAGCCTATCTGCATAATCTCCAACCTGCATGATTCTCTGCGGCTTTTCATATACCGAAGAAAAAAGCATGTCCATCACACCTGAACCAAGATATGTGTGCTCCATAAACTTCATTCCATCATCGCCAAACAGCGACTGCTTCGTATCCATGTTCGCATAAAGATAATATTGTCCCATAATAAATTCCTCCTCATATGGACGGGGGCAGTTTGCCCCCAAAATGAAAAGCCACGGATATATATCCATGGCTTCAAAACTTTACACTATCATTCTAGCACCTTTCTCCTGCAAAAAATGGTAGCAAATTTGCTCATCGAAAGTGG
>JABUSD010000158.1 GCA_021442845.1 Holdemanella sp. | reverse complement strand
AAAAATGAATAAAAATGGTATTGATATTTGACAAGAATGTGTTTATTTTTTTGTGAAAAGGGTTTAAAATTGAACTATAGTCATAGTTTTGTCACATAGTGTGCAAAACTAATTTATGAATATTTACATACTAATGTTGTTACCTGAGAGGAGATTATCAATTATGAAAAATAGCAGGAAAACAAAAAGTAGATTAAGAATAGCAGCCATATTTATGTCTCTTGCACTTGTATTTTCACTACTTCCTACAAGTGCGTTTGCAGAAGATGAAAACTATGGGGTTAATACAGATCCCGTTATAACAGAAGAACAGGTTGTAACAGAAGAACCGACTGTAACGGAAGAGCTAAATGTAACGGAAGAACCAGAAATTGCTGCAGAAGAAACTATCGAAGCAGAAACGGTACAGGCTCCAGAAGAAGGGAAGACATCAGATTTTATTCTGGATACGTCGATATCAAACTGGAAGCATAGTGCTAAAGTAACAATGGATGATGGAACAAAAATTATTGTTGCCATCGATGATATTTCGATAACACCAGGATCAAAACTTCGTGTTAAAGATGTAAGTGCACCAGGAATTATTACTGGAGGTCATGGACAGATTATATCGGGTCATTTAGACTATATTTTTGAATTTCTAGATGAAAAGGGAGCTCCAATGACAAGTACATTTAGTTATTGGGTTTCTATAGATGGGGTCAATGTTACTCCAAACTTTAATCTATATTCTTCGAATGGATCTTCTGTAAGTACTATAAAGGGTTATAGTGTGTCAGGAACAACTTTATCTCCTACATCTGGGTTGAATGGTTATCCAGGAAATATTCCATACACTGGAACAGCACAAACGATTATTTCAGGTGAGTTTCAGCCTTTAGACATTACTTTACCAGAAGTAGGTGGAGAATATTCTATTGAGTATATTCTAGGAAACTATAATTATTTTATAGAAGGAAATGTAAAAGCAGGACATACGACAGGACCTGTCATTGTTGGTGGTACTTATGCTGGTTATCCTATAGGTGGATATATTAATCCTGAAGCACCGGATATTGAAAATTATAAACATGAAGTTTCCTCTTATATAAATGAAGCAGCAACAACTGTAACAACCAGAAATGTGTTAACCAATTCGGATGTACCTTTATATCTTGGAAGCGCTGAAATAGGAAAAGAATGGAAGGTTGTTAGCAATTGGAATGAACCTATGGTTGAAACGGATAATTATTACTATACGAAACAGTTTGTTGATTTCTCTGAGGCAATGGATGCGATAGAAAAGCAGTCAGCAGCAATCGCTAAAAATGCAGTAACAATCGATCCTACTAAAACAGATGAAGAGACATATAAGATTGAAGGCAATGAACTAAAGTTTGGCAATGGTGGTATTTTTAAACTGTCATATGCGGATCTTCTAAGTTTTAAATCCATTGATTTTACAGGAAATTATAATGGAAATATTGTTTATGTCGTCATAGAGGATGAAGGTAACATAGTCATTCCAAAAGCAAATTTTGCTGGTAATGAAAATGAAGAATGCGATTATGAGGCAATGCAGGTATGTAATGTTGTATGGCTTCTTCCTAATGCTGATACAGTCGCTGCAAAAGAATTAACAGGACATATTGTTGCACCAAATGCTGCGATTACACTTACTGGTGGACATTATGAAGGTTGTATGATTGCAAAAAGTCTGGATGCTTCATTGGCAGAAGGACATAACTGGGTATTAAAAGGTCCAAAGCCTGCATCAGTATCAGTTACACCTGAAATTAATAAGAGTGTAATTGGAACAGGTGCACCAGTTGAAGACTTTGAATTCAAGATTGAAGGTGTCAATCCAACAGAACTTCCAAAAGACTATAATGACAGAGCGTATGCGAAGGATAAAGGAACAGCAACATTTGATGAGATTACTTACACTTCAGCAGGAGAGTATAAGTATATAATTTCAGAAGTTGAATCAAGTAATCCAACAAAGGGAATGTCTTATAGTAAGGAAGAGATTACTCTGACAGTAAAAGTTAAATTGAATACATCTAGCAACAAGCTTGAGATTGAATCTAAGACGTATACAAGTGGTAATGATACGTTGGACACAATCACAAACAACTATACAAAACCAGTAACTTTCACACCAAAGGTAGAAAAATATGTTGATGGAACAGGTGCACCTGCTAGTGAGGAATTTGAATTTGAAATCAATGGAAAAGATGATACAAAACTACCTGATGGCTATGTCAACAAGACGAAAACAACAGCAGGAAATGTAGCGAATTTCCAAACGATTGAATATACAAAAGAAGGTCAATATGTATATGAAATCAAAGAGAATGCACCACAAAATCCAACCGCTGGTATGTCTTACAGCAATGAAAGAATCACTTTAACTGTAAATGTTAAACCGAATAAGGTTACAAACAATCTTGAGATTGAATCTGAAATATATACAATCGGTAATGAGAATTCAAATGTCATCACAAACCGCTATAAGAAACAAGCACCTAAGCCAACATCTATCACACCACAGATCAAAAAAGTTGTTGAAGGACAAGGAGCACCTGCTGGTGAGGAATTTGAATTTGTAATAACAGGAAAAGATGATACAGAACTACCTGATGGCTATAACAACGAAGCAAAAGCGACAGCAGGAAGTATAGCTAAATTCCCAAAGATTGAATATACACAAGATGGTCAATATGTATATGAAATCAAAGAGAAACAGCCACAAAATCCAACAGCAGGCATGGATTATAGTACGGAAACGATTACTTTGACTGTAGTTGTTAAGCTGAATAAGGATACAAATGAGCTTGAAGTTGAATCTGAAACATATACAATCGGTAAAGATAAATCAAGCACAATCACAAACACTTATACAAAACCAGGACCAGATAGTGTATCGTATGAATTTGGTGTATTGAAGGATGTCATTAGTGTGACATATGGAATAGATGCTCCTGATCAGAAACTATATACATTTGCCCTTGCACCACATGCAGATACACCAGATGCTCCATTACCTTCTGGTGCAGCTGGAAACATGAAGACGGTATCTATAACGGATAAGGGATTCAGTGGATTTGGTAGTATCACATTTACTAAGGCAGATGTTTATAAATATACAATCAGTGAAGTTGTTCCATCGGATGCACAAACCAATTATTTTGGTTTTGCCTTTGATCAGAAAGTATATACGATAACTGTTACTGTAACAGAAAACAAAGAAACAAATAAGCTTGAAATAAGCAGTGTTACGGGAGCCGATGATATTACATATGCTGGAGTGAACTACAAAGGAGCTAAATTCACAAATGAATACGATCCAATTGTTTATCTTGAAATACCTGTAACGAAGATTGTGAGCGGTCCAGCAAGAACTTCTAGTAAGGCAGCTGAATTTACATTTACATTGACAGCGGAAACACCAGGAGCTCCAATGCCTGAATCTAAATCGACAACCATCACAATTACAGATTCTAAGAAAGCAGGCTTTACAGAAACAAAGAATTTTGATCCGATTAAATATGTCGAAGCATCACGTGGTCAGCCTTGGGTATATACAATCACAGAGAAAAAAGGAAACGCAGATGGATTCACTTATAGTGAAAAGGTATATAGAGTTGAAGTAACAGTCACAAAGGCTGATAAGAACCCATATTTCTTACAGACAAATACGGTTTATTATGAAGTAAATAAGGATAAACTTACGCCTGTAAAGGAACTTACATTTACAAATACATATACATCAAGCAAAGATGATAATAAGGATGGAAAGAATCCACACACTGGTATTTCCACAAATATGCCTCTTTGGCTTGGACTAATGGCAATTTCTTGTACAGCTGCACTTGCTCTTGAAATTGACAAGCGAAGAAGATAATTCATTATCACAGATAAATAGAATAAAACCCTCTTGACCATCAGGTTAAGAGGGTTTCTATTTAGAGATTTGAACCGTTATTTTTAATGATATCTTTATACCAGTAATAGCTATCCTTTGGGATTCTTTTAAAGGAACCATTCCCTTTATCATCCACATCTACATAGATCATTCCATATCGTTTATGTATTTCACCAGTTCCAAGACTGATACAATCGACAATGCCCCATGTTGTATACCCAAGAACATCAATGCCATCTTCATTTATCGCAAGGCTGATCTGTTTTAAATGTTCTTTTGTATATTCAATTCGATATATATCATGAATATTTCCATCTTCACTAATACTATCATTGTTTCCATAGCCATTTTCTACGATGAATAAAGGAAGGTTATAGATTTGATGAAGTTCATTTAAAA
>JABUSD010000027.1 GCA_021442845.1 Holdemanella sp. | reverse complement strand
CACATTGGCAGATTTAAAGGGAACGCTTGAATTCTTTGCCCGCAAGATGTTTGGACCAGACAAACAGGTTCGTTTTAGACCAAGCTATTTCCCATTCACAGAACCATCGGTAGAAGTGGATGTGACTTGTCATATCTGTGGTGGAAAGGGATGTCCAACCTGCAAGCAGACAGGATGGATTGAAATCCTTGGAGCAGGGGAAGTTCATCCAAATGTATTGACAATGGCTGGATATGATCCTGAAAAGATGAAGGGATTTGCCTTCGGTATCGGTATTGAACGTGTTGCCATGTTGAAATATGGAATTGATGATATTCGTCATTTCTATACAAATGATAAACGTTTCAACGCAACGTTTACACGTTTTGAATAGGAGGGGATCGACATGAGAATTTCAAGAAAATGGTTAAGTCAATATATGGATGTATCTGCCTATTCAATTCAGGAATTAGCAGATAAGATTACTTCAGCAGGGCTTGAAGTAGAAGGAATTGAATATTTAAGCCAGGGTACAAATCTGACAATCGGTTATGTTGAAAGCTGTGAAAATCATCCGGATTCGGATCATTTGCACATCACAAAGGTCAATGTAGGGGATGAAATATTAGATATCGTCTGTGGAGCACCAAATGTGGCAGCTGGACAGAAGGTTATCGTTGCCAAAGCAGGTGCAAAGCTTCCAGGTGGTGAAATCAAGAAAGGTGTCATTCGTGGACAGGTATCGAATGGTATGATCTGTTCTTTACTAGAACTTGGAGTGGATCCTCATATGTTAAATGATGAGCAGAAAAGTGGCATTGAAATCCTTGATGAAGATGCTCCAATTGGACATGACAATCCAAGAGCCTATTTAGGTCTGGATGATGAAATCCTGGATATCGGATTAACTCCAAACCGCAGTGACTGTCTTGCAGCCTTTTCAATGGCTTTGGAAGCAGGGGCTATCTTAAAGCAGGATGTCAAGCTTCCTGAATTTGATGGAGCAAGCCATACTGGTGGGCCAACTACATTAAAGGTTACAAGCACAACCGATAAATGTCCTTTATTCCTTGGTAAAGTCGTTGGAAGCATCACAATCAAGGAAAGTCCAAAATGGATGAAGGAATTGTTACTGGCATCGGGTATGAATTCAATCAATAACGTTGTTGATATTTCCAATATCGTTATGTTGGAAACAGGACAGCCAATGCACTTCTATGATATGGATGCCATTCCAAATCATGAAATTACCGTTAAAGATGGATATGAAGAAGGATATACAGCTCTGGATGGTGTGGAATATCAGTTAAAGCCAGAGGATATTGTCATCACAAATCAGAACAAGCCAATTGGTATTGCCGGTGTCATGGGTGGTGATGACTCTAAGATTTTAGATACGACACGTGGATTGATTATTGAATGTGCAAGCTTTGATCATGTTTCTATCCGTAATACAGCTCGTCGTTTATCCTTATCAACGGAATCTTCCGTTCGCTATCAGAAAGGAATTGAACCATTAGCTGCCAAGAAGGCCCTAGACCGTGCGGTTCAGCTGTTAATTGAATATGCCGATGCCAAGGATCTGGAAGAAACTGTTGTATATGGAAATCCAGAATATGTTCCTGCAAAAATATCATGTACATTAGAAGATATGAATTCGCGTTTAGGTACAGATTTTACACAGGAAGAGGTATTTGAAGTATTTGCCCGTCTGCATTTTGAACCAGTCTATGAAAATGGTATATATACAGTCACAATTCCTAGCTTCCGTACTGATATTGAAGGAAAAGCGGATTTAAGCGAAGAAGTCATCCGTCTTTTAGGCTATGATCGTTTGCCATCAACACTTCCGTTAATGGAAATGACAGAAGGAAAATTAGATTATAAGCAGAAGACAATTCGTACAACACGCAATTTCTTCTGTTCACAAGGATTACAGGATAGTATTACATATACATTGATCAGTACAGAAAAGAAGGACAATGCGATTCTTTCCTGTGGTGATGCCATTGAATTATCCATCCCTATGTCAGAAGAAAGAAGATGGATTCGTACAAGTGTACTTCCATCCTTAATTGATGTTGTATCCTATAACCATGCCCGTACAATCAAGGATATCAACGTCTTTGAAATCAGTGATGTTGCTTCTGTTCAAGGTGCAAAGACACACTTTGCCTTTGTGTTAAGTGGATCCTTGCAGCAGAATCGCTGGACAGGATATAACCTTCCATCCGATTTCTATACTGCAAAGGGATTGGTTGATGCCCTTCTTGACAATTTAGGGATTGTTGAAAGCCGTGTCACTTATAAGGAAAACAAAAAGGATACAACACATTTCCATCCATATCGCAGTGCTGAAGTCTATGTTGGTAAAGATCTGATCGGTTTTGTTGGACAGATTCATCCTGTCTATGGAAAAGCTGTCAGTGCGAAAAATGTCATCATGGCAGAATTTGACCTGGATACAATTATTGAAATCAAGAAATCAAAGATTAAATATGTACCAGTATCAAAATTCCCAGGTGTATCACGTGACTTGGCATTCGTAGTGGATCGCAACCTTCCAGTTGAAAAGATTGTGAATATCATCAAGAAACAAGGTCGTGTCAACAAGGAAATGATCATCCGTGGTGTCGAAGTCTTTGATATCTACCAGGGTGAACATGTACAACCGAATGAAAAATCAGTGGCACTATCCGTTACATTCCAGTCAGATACGCACACATTAAAGGATGATGAAGTTAATACCGTATTTGACAACATCCTAAAAGCAATCCAGAAGGAATGCAACGCAACTTTAAGAAGTTAATATTTTGCGCCTGTTTAAAAAGCAGGTGCTTTTTTTTGTGCTATAATAAAAAAAGAAATTGGAGATTTTATATATGAAAAAGTACATCTTAGCAATTGATCAAGGTACGACAAGTACACGTGCCATTCTTTTTAACCACGATTGTAAGGTGGTTGGAATTGCGCAGCGAGAAACAACACTGTTTTATCCACAGCCTGGATGGGTTGAACAGGATGCCAATGATATCTGGGCTACTACATTAACGGTTTGTGCGGATGTCATTTCTTTAGCTGGTATTGAAACAGAAGAAGTGGCTGCCATTGGAATTACAAACCAGCGTGAAACATCGATCATCTGGGATCGAAAGACAGGTATTCCGATTTATCATGCCATCGTATGGCAATCAAAACAGACAGATGAAATCTGTGATGAATGGAAAAAGAGAGATATTGAAGATACAATCCGCGAAAAGACAGGAATGCGCATCGACCCTTATTTCTCGGCATCAAAGATCAACTGGATTTTAGATACAGTTCCATTCGCACGTGAAAAAGCAGAACGTGGAGATTTATTATTTGGTACTGTCGATTCATGGCTTGTATGGAAATTGACAGGTGGAAAAACCCATATTACCGATGTGACAAACGCATCAAGAACGCTTCTTTTCAACATTCATACTTGTGACTGGGATAAGGACTTATTGGAATTATTAAATGTACCAGCATCCATTCTTCCTAAAATTATGCCAACATCCTGTGAATATGCCAAGACAAATCCAGCAATCTGGTTTAACCAGGAAATTCCTATCTGTTCGGTTGTAGGTGACCAGCAGGCGGCTTTGTTTGGACAGGGATGTTTTGAAAAGGGTGATGTAAAGAATACATATGGAACGGGTGGATTCATGTTGATGAATACAGGAAAAGATGTTGTATTCTCTAAATCCGGTCTATTGAGTACAGTTGCATGGAAGATTGGCGATGAAGTGACATATGCTCTGGAAGGAAGTATCTTTGTATCTGGTAGCTTGATGCAGTGGCTTCGTGATGGAATGCAGTTCTATGCAAACTCATCAGAAAGTGAAGCAATGGCAACAAGTGTGCTTTCGACTGAAGGTGTTTATATCGTACCTGCCTTTGTTGGAATGGGAGCTCCTTATTGGAATGATAAATGCCGTGCATCGATTGTTGGAATGACATTCTCAACAAATCGGAATCATTTAGTACGTGCTGCCCTTGAATCAATGGCATTCCAGAGCAAGGATGTATTAGAAGCGATGAAGAAGGATAGTGGCGTTGAAATCAATTCGATTAAGGTCGATGGTGGCGCTGCTGCCAATAACTTCCTATTGCAGTTCCAGAGTGATATTGCGATGTGTAATATTGAACGTTTCAAGATCAATGAATTAACTGCTATGGGAGCTGCTTTCCTTGCTGGTATTGCCTGTGGATTCTGGACAAGAGAAGATTTACAGATTGCATTGGACCGTACATTTACACCACAGCGTACACAGGAAAATGTGGATAAGATCTATGCCGGATGGCAAAAGGCTGTCAAATCTTGTTTTGAATTTTAAGAATGTTTGAAATAGTTTGAATTTTTGGAATTTTAA
>JABUSD010000192.1 GCA_021442845.1 Holdemanella sp. | reverse complement strand
TCATAAGTATCTGCTAAACTTGTCAGTTCATCAAAAGCCATATGAATATCCGCACCGATGCGGCATTGAATCTGCATGCTTTCTTCAGGTCCAATAAAATCTTTTTGTCCGGTTGCAGGATCAACAAAATGAACACCTTCTTCACTAACATGTGCCAATCGATCTTCATCTTTGGCATTTTCCAATCCTTTATCTTTTTCCATGCTGACCACTTTTCCAGAACCAGAACCAAGGGACATGACCTGGAAGCCACCAGAATCCGTTAAAGTGGGTCCATCCCAGCCAGACCATGTTGATAATCCTCCATGTTCGGCAATCTCTTCCGATATATTTCGTAGATGATATCCATTGGATAACATAGCCTGGGCATTGTTTCCCTTTAATTCATCCATAGATACAAAGAATACCATTCCTCTTGTTCCTACGCACATAAAGGCAGGGGTATGAATATCACCATGGGGTGTATGAATGATACCGGCTCTTCCTAATGCATTGGGTAATCGTTTTGTGATTTCAAATGAAAATGTATTGTTGTTCTTATAGTCTGCCATAGTTTATCCTTTTCAATTTATCGTAAATACTATAACATTATATCGAGGAAATTGAAAACATATGATTATTAAGGAATTCAAAGGATTAAAACCAATATTAAAGGATGTATATCTAGCTGAGAACTGTTCAATTATAGGAGATGTTACATGTGAAAAGGATGTCAGTATCTGGTATGGTGCTGTTCTTAGAGGGGATGCAGGTTCTATCACAATAAAGGAAGGATCGAATATACAGGATAACTGTGTAATTCATGTAGGATTCAACCATCCTGTATATATTGATAAGCATGTATCCATTGGACATAGTGCTGTAGTTCATGGCTGTACAATCGGTGAGAATACATTAATTGGAATGCATGCAACCTTATTAGATGGATGCATCATTGGTAAAAACTGCATCATCGGTGCCCATAGCCTTGTTACATCGAATAAGATCATACCGGATAATAGTATTGTGATGGGCTCTCCAGCAAGAGTTGTAAAAGAAATGACAGAGGACATGATAAAGAACAATAAAGAAAATGCCCTTCATTATATTGAACTATCTAGAGAAGAATTAGAAAAAATCTAATTCTTTTTATTTGACATCTATAATGTATATATAACACTTATTATAAAGTCATAAGGAGGAAATACTTATGAATAGAACCGCTAAATGCATTGAAATGCTTGTATATCTTAGTGAAGATACAGAAAATTATAGAAAGGCAAAGGATGTAGCTGATTATTTAAATACAAATCCAAGAAACATTCGCGAATTTAAAAGAGAGCTGGAATCAGCTGGATTTGGTATTGAAGAGAAAAAAGGAAGATATGGAGGATATCGCTTAAAGGATAAAAAATTAGTATTTGTAAGTGTATAATGAATTCAAAGGAGGATTCATTTATGAAAGTATGTGATTTTGGATCCATTAATATTGATTATGTATATGAAATGAATCATTTTGTTAAGCCAAAGGAAACTATAGCTTGTCTTTCTACAAAGACAAATATTGGAGGCAAAGGATTGAATCAGGCACTTGCTTGTAAGAAAGCAGGAATTGATATTCATTTTGCAGGAAAACTTGGCGAAGATGGTTTATTTATTCAGGAGTATTTAAAAGAACAGGGAATTTGTACCAATCTATATATGAGTGAAAATAGAACAGGTCATGCCATCATACAGACATGCAATGGAGAAAACTGCATTATTATTGCAGGGGGTGCTAATCAGGAAATCAATGAAGAAATGATTGATGAAGTTTTAGAACCATATGATAAGGGAGATATCCTGATTCTTCAGAATGAAATATCCTCAATGAAATATCTGATGACAAAAGCCTATGAAAAAGGCTTGAAAATCTATTTCAATGCTGCCCCAATGGATGAAAGCGTATTTGATTATCCTTTAGAATATGTCGATACATTGATTGTCAATGAGATTGAAGGAAAAGCCTTATCAAAGTGTAATGCTGATGATTATGATGAAATATTAACAGCTTTAGAAAATCAATATCCGAAACAGTCAATATTAATGACAGTGGGTAAGGATGGTGCATTTTATTCTAAGAATAAAGAAAGGATATTTCAGAAAGCCTTTGAAGTAAGAGCCATTGATTCAACGGCAGCAGGGGATACATTTATGGGATTCTTTATTTCATCCATTGTTCATAACTATGATATAAAAAAAGCTTTAGCTATAGCCGCCAAGGCAAGTAGTATCACTGTTACAAGAGCTGGAGCAGCTATGAGCATACCATTCTGGGATGAGGTAATAAATCATTAAATATATATATAACATTTATACCATTTGTGCTATTATATAGACATGAAAAATTTACTGTCCCTATTATTAGTATTCATGATTTTATTCTTTTCATCAGCTAAACTTCTGGATGGATATACTTCCTCTGATAAGAAAGCCATAAAGAGCGATGATACATATACTTCGGATCAAAAAGGAAGTGCATCATTTACTTTTGTGGGTGTAGGGGATAACCTGATACACCAGGCATTATGGGGAAGACAGGAAGAAGCTGGACAGGAATTTAATTTTGATTCATACTATGAACTTACAAATAAATATACACAGGCTGCTGATTTAGCATTCATTAATTCAGAAACACTATGTGCTGGAGAAGAATTTGGATTGTCGCATTATCCAGTATTCAATGGACCAACACAGATTCTGGATGCGGTAAACAAAGCTGGATTTGACTGGTTAGCACTAAGTTCCAACCATACATTGGATATGGGACCTGAAGGGGTTATCTATGAGTTGAACTGGTTAAAGGAGAAGTATCCACATATTACCGTAACTGGATCCCATGTCAGTGAAGAAGCTGCCAATACATGCCAGATTATTGATGTCAATGGCATCAAGGTAGGTGTGCTTGGTTATACATATGGGTTGAATGGATATAGCCTTCCAGAGGATAAGCCATGGTTAATCGACTTGATTGATGAAGATAAGATCAAAGCGGATTTAGAAAAGTTAAGCAAGGAAAGCGATGTGCAGATTGTTTCTATGCACTGGGGTACAGAATATAACACAGGTGTAGATGATGCACAATATGATCTAGCTAAGAAATTGAATGAATGGGGTGCTGAAGTTATTATCGGTACACACCCACACGTTATTGAAACAGCCGAAATCATTCATGGAGCTGATCAGGATACATTGTGCTATTATTCTTTAGGAAACTTCTTAAGTGCACAGGATGCAGCCGCTCGTATGATTGGTGGTATGGCTAGCTTTACATTGAATTATAACTTTGATGAAAAGAAGACAACATTCACAGACGTTAAATTCATACCAACAATTACGTATTTGAATCCAAGCTTCACAGAATTTAGAACAACAACAATTCATGAATATACCGATGATATGAACGCTAATCAATATGTTACATCTTTAGGAGATCCATGTTCTAGAGCGTATGTAATCGAGTATGTACAGGAAGTTGTTGGAAATCCAGAAGGAATTGAGGTAGTATTAAACTAATGACTGTTAAGGAAATTGCACAGAATCGAAAGGCAAGACATGAATATGAATTGTATGATCGATATGAAGCTGGTTTAGAACTAAAAGGAACGGAAATAAAAAGCCTACGTTTAGGAAAAGTTCAATTAAAGGACAGTTATGTAAGTTTTTCAAATGGAGAAGCATTCATTAAAGGAATGCATATATCTCCGTATGAATTTGGAAATCGTTTTAATCACGATGAAACAAGAGACCGTAAACTTTTATTACATAAAAGGGAAATTCTAAAATTAGAACAAGCCCAAAAGGTAAAAGGATATACGGTTGTACCCGTACGCATCTATTTATCCAAAGGATTAGCAAAATTAGAGATAGCCTTAGCCCAAGGTAAAAATCTACATGATAAGCGTGAATCCGAAAAGGCAAAAGATGCAAAGCGTGAAATCCAGAAAGCAATGAAGAATCAGTATTGATTCTTTTGTTTCGGGGGTGTTCAGGCATTCGATGAGTAAATGTTTGGATCCAGCCACAGCCGTGATGATAACACGATAAAATCATTTAAATTAAACGCAAACACAAAATTCGCTAATGTATTTGGTGCAAACCAGAGCATGGCTTTCGCTGCTTAATTCGTCGACATAGACTTGCAGCCCCTTCATAAGTGTTACTTCTTTTGGCTTATGATGTGAGATTCATAAAAAGAATAAGGATTAAAAAAGTTATTCGCATTTAATCTCGAAAACCTGGAATAGACTCAAAGATGTTTCTTATCCATTCATTGTCTTTGTTTTAAAAGAATGGAAAAAGCTGTAAACGTTGTTTCGTGGGACTTTGCTTAGACAGGAGTTCGATTCTCCTCACCTCCACCATGTATAATTAAACCCTTTATATAAAGGGT
>JABUSD010000129.1 GCA_021442845.1 Holdemanella sp. | reverse complement strand
TGTGCATCTTTTGGAGTATCTGCATTTGTACGTACATTCATTGCTCTGAATTCATCAGCCCATGACATGATACGTCCAAATTCACCAGCGATTTCAGCATCCACTGTCTTAACGATTCCATCATAAATTGTTCCAGTAGAACCATCTAATGAAATTTCATCACCTTCGTGGAATACTTTACCAGCTAATTCAAATTTCTTGTTTGCTTCATCCATCTTGATTTCACCACATCCAGATACACAGCAAGTTCCCATACCACGAGCAACTACGGCTGCGTGCGATGTCATACCACCACGAACAGTTAATACACCTTGTGCTGATTTCATACCTTCGATATCTTCTGGAGATGTTTCAAGACGAACTAGGACAACCTTTTCTCCTCTTGCTTTCCATTCTTTTGCATCTTCTGCCGTAAATACGATCTTACCTGCAGCCGCACCTGGAGAAGCACCTAAAGCTTTTGCCAATACTGGAGCTTCCTTTAATGCCTGTGCATCAAATTGAGGGTGTAATAATGTATCCAGGTTACGTGGATCGATCATTAATACAGCTTCCTGTGGAGAAATCATTCCTTCATCAACTAAGTCACAAGCAATCTTTAAAGCTGCCTGTGCAGTACGTTTACCGTTACGAGTCTGCAACATGAATAATTTTCTATCCTGGATAGTGAATTCCATATCCTGCATGTCACGGTAGTGGTTTTCCAAAATGTTACATACATTCTGGAACTGATCGAATACTTCTGGCATTACTTCTGCCATCTTATCAATCTTTAATGGTGTACGAACACCGGCTACTACGTCTTCACCTTGTGCATTCATTAAGAATTCACCCATTAATTTCTTTTCACCCGTTGCTGGGTCACGTGTAAAGGCAACACCAGTACCTGATTCATCAGACCAGTTACCAAATGCCATTTCCTGTACGTTAACAGCAGTTCCCCAAGAGAATGGGATGTCGTTGTCACGACGATATACGTTAGCACGTGGGTTGTCCCATGAACGGAATACAGCTTTGATAGCTCCATATAACTGTTCTTTTGGATCCGATGGGAAATCCACTCCTAATTTTGCCTTATATTCAGCTTTGAACTGATCAGCCAATTCTTTTAAGTCAGCAGCTGTTAAATCAACGTCCTGAGTAACGCCACGAGCTTCCTTCATTTCATCGATTAATACTTCGAAGTATTTCTTTCCTACTTCCATTACTACGTCAGAATACATCTGAATGAAACGACGGTAGCAGTCACGTGCCCATCTTTCATTTCCTGTCTTCTTAGCTACTACTTCAACAACTTCTTCGTTTAAACCTAAGTTTAAGATTGTATCCATCATACCTGGCATAGATGCACGAGCACCAGAACGTACAGATACTAATAGTGGATCTTCTAAATCTCCAAACTTCTTTCCTGTAATTTCTTCCATCTTAACGATTCCGTCTTCAATCTGTGCCATGATTTCATCGTTAATTTTACCGTCTTCATAGTACTGAGTACATGCTTCTGTAGTGATTGTAAATCCTTGTGGTACTGGTAAACCAATATTTGTCATTTCAGCAAGGTTTGCCCCTTTACCTCCAAGTAAGTTACGCATTGAAGCATCACCCTCAGAGAATAGGTATACATATTTAGTAGTCATATTTTTCCTCCTTGGATGAAAAGGTTTTCATCACTAAATAATATAACATATTCAATATAATTTTCCAATTGTTCTTGTTAAGAAATGACAATTTAACACAAACTTTTGTATCGTATATTGATACAATTTATTATCTTATACTTTTTGTTGTATACATTTCATAAACAAATGTACATAAAAAAAGACAGTCTATGCTGTCTTGATTTCTTTTGACTGTTCTGGTTCACAACGTAAGGAACCACATAATACATAATTAGGACAAGTCTGTCCACAAGCACTGTTTACAATATTACGAAGTGCACTAGGAAGCATCGTTGTGATTTCATCATCATCATAACCGACCACCAGATTCTTTTTCGACAACATGATCGGTCTTTTTAAAATCGATGGATTATTCTGAATCAATTCCACTAATTCATTTAAGGATAAATCTTCAATATCTCTTTTTAATGCCTGAAATGCCTTAGAACGTACACTGATAATATCTTCTGTTCCATTTTCACTACGGGAAAGAATGTATTTTATCTCTTCTGCATCCAGTAATGTATTAAATATATTCTTTTCCTTGAATTCAATCTGATTGTCCTTTAACCATTGTTTTGCTTTACGACAAGAAGCACAACCTGGTGTTGTATACAATATGACCATGGAAATCACACCTTTCATCGCGTTTATTATATATGATTTTCGATAATATTTACTAGATAAAAATTAAAAAAACTTTTAGAAAAATAGAATCAGTGATAGAATAGATAATTGATTGTGGAGGTATATCTATGGAAACAATGTTAAGTGCCATCAAGCCAACTGGACGTTTACATCTGGGAAATTATATTGGAGCAATTTCTCAGTTTATCAAATACCAGGATGAATATGATTTATATATTTTTATCGCAAACTTACATGCGATTACCGTACCCATTTCCGCTAAGGAATTAAGACAGAACACAAAGGATTTAATTGCCCTTTATCTGGCTTCTGGACTCGATCCAGAAAAAGTAACCTTATTCCTGCAAAGCGATGTCGATGCCCATGCCAAATTAGGATGGGTTATGACATGTACTTCCTATGTAGGAGAATTACAAAGAATGACACAATATAAGGATAAGACAGCCAAAGGAGAAACTGGAATCACAGCTGGATTGTTTACATATCCACCACTAATGGCAGCCGATATCTTATTATATGATGCCAAATATGTACCAGTCGGAAAAGATCAGACACAGCATGTGGAATTGACACGTGATTTGGCAGAACGTTTCAACAACCGTTATTCAGAAACCTTTGTCATTCCTCAGCCTTTGACATCAACCGTTGGTACAAAAGTCTATTCATTAAGCGATCCAACCAAGAAGATGTCTAAATCCGTAACGGATCCAAAAGGAACAATCGATTTATTAGATGATCCAAACGTTGCTAGAAAGAAGATTATGTCCGCAGTAACGGATTCCATTGGAATCATCCAGTACGATCCAGAAAACCAGCCTGGTCTTGCCAACCTTTTAACGATTCAATCCGTCCTGACAAAAGAACCAATTGAGTCCATCGTGGCAAGATATGAAGGAAAAGGATATGGTGAATTAAAGAAAGAAATCGCCCAGACTGTCTTTGATTTCTTAACCGATCTACAAGCTAAATATAAAGAAATCATCACTTCAGGTAAATTAGAAGAAGTACTGAAACAAGGGGCTGATAAGGCAAATTACATTGCCAATAAGAAAATCAGAAAAGTATATAAGAAAGTTGGATTCACACTATAGTGAATCCTTTTTAATGTTATAATTTGTAAGAGGTATACTATGCAATTATCCATTATTACAGATCAGATACATAACGATTTAGAAACAGCGCTAAAAATCATTCAAAAAGAAGGATATTCCTATGTAGAAATTCATAATGTTTTCAATAAATCCATTGAACAATGCAATGAAAAAGAAGCCTATCGGATTAAAGAATTACTTGATGCATACAATATGAC
Organism: Holdemanella sp.; assembly: GCA_021442845.1. Classification (GTDB taxonomy): domain Bacteria; phylum Bacillota_I; class Bacilli_A; order Erysipelotrichales; family Erysipelotrichaceae; genus Floccifex. Next base: position 812 of record JABUSD010000129.1, on the reverse strand, counting down.
ATGTACCAATATATCTTCTACAATCTTTTTCCTATGTCCATTATATGAAAAGGATACCGTTTCATTATTTAATGATAGTTTCTATTCCATCAAAGGTAATTTAGATATTCATCTAGAACATCTAGTTAATGCATGTAGAATCGCAAAGATTCTAGATTGTCCAAGAATACGTTTATTCCCTTTCCGTTTTCCTGATAATCGTAAAGGACCATATGGTACCGATCAAGATTTAAATATGATTATTGAAAACATGAAAAAAGCCGTTGAAATAGCCGAAGAATATAATATAACCTTAGTCATCGAAAACTGTCCTTATTCCCATCTACCAAAAGGATTAATGACAGTAAAGATTGTAGAAGAAGTCAATTCTTCTCATCTTAAACTATTATGGGATCCAGCTAATAGCTATCGTGCCTATAAAGAGAATGTACCCGATACATATTTAAACATTTCATTAATTGATGAATTAAAACAGATTTATCCTTATATTGATCATGTCCATATCAAGGATTATCATTATGATCCATCTTTTATAAAACCATTTATTCATACTCCTATCTATAAGGGAGATATTGATTTTGATATATTATTTAACTTTCTAAAATCAAACAATTATGATAAAGCTTTATCATTAGAACCAGAAGTAGATTTTCAGGATGCCATCCGATGTCTACAGATATTAAAAGAAAAAGTGCAGGATTGATAATCAATCCTGCACTATTTATTTGATTGAACAACCGATTGTACATATTTAATATCCAATCCCGTGATTTTGCTTATCTCTTCACAGGTTGCGTTATTAGCCATCATAA
>JABUSD010000016.1 GCA_021442845.1 Holdemanella sp. | reverse complement strand
GATAGTGCAACAAATTTTGTGTAAATTCTAATTCTCGTAAATTGATTACTGTATTTATTGTATCAGCTTGTAATGGAGTTTATTCAAATGGCGATAGCTATTTGAATAACGTAATGTAAAGGTGATACTTTTGATGCCATTCCTACTCGTCAAACCAGTCAGATCTGGTTGTCTTTGCGAATCCTTTATGAATTCGATTCATAAACTTGGAATTATATTCTTCAAACTGGCATACAAGGTATCTTTCCATTGAATCTTCATTTGGAAATTGTTCTTTTAGCTTGAATTTCCTTTTAAGCTGCTTGTTGTAGCTCTCTATCATATTTGTCGTATACAGACTTGCTCTTACACATTTAGGATAGTCATAAAACGTTAACAGGTTTTCATTAGAGTTCAATGATTCAGTAATCTTTGGATACTTTTTGTTCCATTTCTCACAGAATTGTGCTAGTGCTTCGTTAGCTAGTTCTTTTGATATGGCTGTATATACTTTTTTGAAGTCTTCGCTGATTTCTGTACGATCTTTTACTCTTACCTTTGAATTGATATTTCTTTGAACGTGTAGAAGGCATCTTTGAATCTTTGAGCGTGGAAACGTTTCTTCAATGGCATCCTTCATGCCGTGAAGACCATCTGTACAGAATAGAGATACTTGCTTAACCCCTCGATCCTGTAAATCCTTAAGAATTTCTTTCCAGTTGGTTACAGATTCAGTTGGGGCTATAAAATAACTAAGAATCTCTTTATTACCTTCAGGTGTAATTCCAAGGGCAATATAAACACATTCTTTGGCAACTGTATCTCTTTTAAGGGGCATCATGGTTCCATCAAGATAGATTACTGCATATTCTTTCTGTAGAGCACGTTTCTTAAAAGCCTCTACATTGGTACTGATTGATGAAGAAATTCTACTGACTGTTGATTTTGAATATTGTTTTCCATAAATATCATTTACGATTTTGGTAATATCACTTCCAGTGATTCCCAGCTTATAAAGGTTTACAATAGTGTCTTCAACAGATTCACTGTTTCTTGCGTATTTAGGAATCAGTGAATTATGAAAGAAACCAAATCGATCCCTAGGTATATTGAGATGGATTGTACCATAACGAGTGTTAAAATCCTTTTTAGAGAATCCGTTACGGGAATCGGTATTCTCCGATCTTTCATAAAGATGATAGTCCAGAAAGATATCAAGTTCTATTTTAAGAACCTCATTGACGGCTTTTTCCAGTTCAAGGCGAAATGCTTCCTGTAACATATCTTCTAGTGCAGGAGCAGAATCTTTGTTTGATAATAGATTTTGAAGTAAATAAGTTGTAAAATTGTTCATGTGAGTTGATATCCTTTCAATTAGTTTGTGGCAGAACCAATTTTACAAGGAATCAACTCATTTTTCTATTCAGTTGAATTTCAAAATCTAATTTACACAAAATATCTTATACTATGTTCTAATGAACTGTTTACAGGATTAACAGCATAATAATTTATAAAGTAGGAATTATATATATATCATGAAAAGAACATACAAAAAGTAATATATCATTAACCATTTAATATCTAAAAATATGTTAGTTTGCTTCTCAATAATTGACATTTAATCGTATATATGAATTGGATATATTTATATTGTAAGTGATGGCCAGTAACTTAATGAACTAAAAATAGGAATATTTCATAGCATAAATGATGGAAATAGATACTTTGTTAATATAATACGAACATCTGTTTTTGAAATATGACTATCTAATTTTTGCTAGAAAAAAGGAGAGGGCTTATTATGGCAAATTGGAAGAATGTAGCTGAAGAAATTTTAGCTAACCTTGGTGGTAAAGAAAATGTTATTTATTTAGGGCACTGCATTACAAGATTACGTTTTACATTAAAAGATAATTCAAAGGTTAATAAGAAAGCAATCCAGGAAATTGATGGTGTACTTGGATTTGCAGAACAAGGTGACCAGCAACAGGTTATTATTGGACCTGCTGTTGAGAAAGCTTTTGAAGAGATGACAAAATTAGTTGGTGATTCAGTCAATGTTGATAAAGTGCAAATTAATGAAAATCTTGATGAAGGAAAGAAAAAATGGAGTATTAAAACAGCTGTTGATACATTAACCGCTATTTTATCTCCAACAATTCCAGCATTCTGTGCTGCTGGAATGTTGAAAGTAATTCTATTGTTGTTAACTACAGTGGGGATTGCGACTGGTGAAGAAGGTGCATACTTGTTATTTAGTATGATTGCCGATACCGCTTTCTATTTCTTGCCAATTATTGTAGCTGTTTCAGCAGGTAAGAGATTTAATGTTGATATGGGATTATCTGTAATGGTTGGAGCTTCATTGATCTATCCAGATTTTGTTACATTAGTTACAGAAGGCGGAGCTTTATCTTTCTTTGGTATAAATGTTCCTCTATATAAATATTCAGCAACTATTTTCCCTGCTTTATTAGGGGTATGGCTACTAAGTTATGTATATAAATTTGTGAATAAACTGATTAAATGGGATTCATTAAAATCATTGTTAGTTCCTATGCTTTCAATTGTTATCACACTTCCAATTGTTTATTTGTTTGTAGCACCTATTGCTGATACAGCTTGTGTATACTTAACATTAGCATTTAAGTGGTTAATGGATACGGCTGGTCCTATTGCTGGATTTGTTATTGGATGCTTAATGCCACTTATGACATTAACAGGATTACATCGTTCATTATCACCTCTTGAAATGATGGAAATGACAACATTTGGTTACTCTCAATTCTTGAGTATTGAGTTATATCACAACTTTGCTGAATCTGGATCTGCTTTAGGAACTGCATTCTTTACAAAAGATAAGAAGTTTAAAACCGTTGCTGCTGAAACAGGTGTACAGGCATTCATTGGTGTATCTGAACCTGCATTGTATGCTGTAATGGTTAGAGAAAGAGCATCCATGTTAGCGGCTATGGTCGGAAATGGATTGGGTGGTATGGTAGGTATCACTCTTGGTGCAAAACAGTTTGCTTATGTATGGCCTAATGTATTTGCACTACCATCCTATATTGGTACATTAGGTATGAAAGGATTGATTTATGCAGTAATTGCGAGTGTTGTTGCATTTGTATCTTCATTCCTGCTTGTGCCAGTAATGAATAAAATACTAAAAACAAAATAAGGAATAATGGTTGAGGCTGGAATCAAAAACAGGTTCCAGCTTCTTTTGAGGATATATTGGAGGAAAACATGAAAAAAGGTTTTGATAAAGATTTTCTGTTTGGTGGAGCCATTGCTTGTTCACAAGCTGATGGAGGTTTTTTAGAAGGTGGTAAAGGTGTTTCCACACAGGATTGTAGATATCTTGATGGTACATGGACGCATGAAGAAGTAGAGTATAAGCACCATAATTTTCCTTTTACCCAGGATGAATTTGAAAAAGCGCTGAATGATATGGATACAAAATACTATCCATTTAGAAGAGGTATTGATTTTTACCACACATATAAAGAAGATATTGCATTGTTTGCAGAAATGGGAATGAGAATTTTTAGAACATCGACTTGCTGGGCTAGAATCTTTCCTAATGGGGATGATGAAATACCTAATGAAGAAGGTATTCAATATTATCGAGATATGTTTAGTGAATGTAAGAAGTATGGAATAAAAATATTGTGTACAATATTGCATTATGATATTCCGGTTCATCTTGTTACAGAATATGGTGGATGGCAAAATAGAAAAGTAATTGATTTCTATGTACGCTATGCCAAAGTGTTGTTTGAAAATTTAGGGGATCTGGTTGATTACTGGCTGCCGTTCAATGAATTTAATGCAGGTAAATTTTCTCCTTGGGATGGTGTATGCCTGGTTCCAGAAAAAAGAGAGGGACTTGATCAGGATATTTTCCAGTGTTTGCATCACCAGTTCATTGCACATGCAAAAGTGGTAAAGTTATGTCATGAAATGTTACCAGGAATTCCTGTAGGAGGAATGATTGCTCGATTTACTACATATCCAGCCACTTGTAAGCCAGAAGATAATATGCAGGCTATCCATGACGATCAATATTCGAACTGGTTCTATTTAGATGTGATGGCTAGAGGAAAATATCCTTCCTATATGGATCGTTTCTTTGATAAATCAAATATTACCATTGCATTTGAAGAGGGTGATGAAGAAATCCTAAAAGAAGGAACCGTTGATTATCTGGCATTCTCTTATTATTTCTCACAGGTATCTACAAGTGATCAAGGATGGGAGAAAACATCTGGAAACTTGATTATGGCAAATAAAAATCCATATCTGGAAACAAGTGAATGGGGATGGCAAAAAGATCCGCTTGGATTACGATTTACACTAAATCAGATGTATGACCGTTATAATCTACCGTTATTTGTTGCAGAAAATGGATTAGGTACATTTGATAAATTGGAAGAAGATGGTTCTATCCATGATC
>JABUSD010000185.1 GCA_021442845.1 Holdemanella sp. | reverse complement strand
TTTATAATGAAAATAAGATTACCGTTGCTAATAAGAAAGTTACATTCAATGCGACAAATCTTTATTGGGGGGTTCCCGCAACGATTTATTTTAAAGTCACTTTTAATGGAACAGAGCCTCCATCGATTCCTGAATTAGAAGAAGTGCAGGAAGAATATTATTATGATCCAGAAGTATATGGATATTATTAGAGGGTGAGATTATGAATTTACCAAACAAATTAACATTATTACGAATTTTCCTAGTACCACTGATGGTCATTGTATATCTTGCATTACCAAATGATCTATTGGTTATATCCAAAGCATCGGGATTTGCCTTGAAACATCTATTAGCATTGATTATCTTTTCCATTGCTTCGATTACCGATTTACTGGATGGTAAGATTGCTAGAAAATACAACATGATTACATCGTTTGGAAAATTTGCGGACCCAATTGCCGATAAGCTACTTGTAAATACATTGATGATTTTGCTTGTCTATACACATGAAATCAATGTCATAGCCGTTCTGCTGATGATTGGTCGCGATTTAATTGTTGATGCACTTCGCATGATGGCAAGTTCAAAAGGAAAAGTTGTCAGTGCTGGAATCTATGGAAAGGCAAAGACGGTATTACAGATGTTTGCTCTGATTTTTGTCCTTTTAAAGAACTGGCCATTCTCAATTATTCATTTACCAATTGGTTCCATTCTAGTATGGGCAGCAACTGCCATGTCTTTATATAGTGGATTCATCTACTTTATGAAGCTGAAAAAGTATGTCCTGGAGACAATGTAATGGAAGAAAGACTTGTCAAAGTATTAAGACAAAAGAATAAAACAATTGCCAGCTGTGAGTCTCTTACAGCTGGACTCTTTAGTGCAACTATTGCTTCCATCCCAGGAGCCAGTGCAGTTTTAAAGGGGGGCCTTGTGACATATTTTACGTCAATGAAAACTGTATTAGCCAATGTGGATGAAGAATTAATAGAACAATATGGTGTTATTTCCAAGGAATGCGCCATTGCGATGGCAACAAACACAAGAAAGATTATGGATGTGGATTATGCCATATCCTTTACGGGAAATGCTGGACCAGATGCATGGGAGAACAAGCCAGCTGGACGTGTTTATTGTGGCATCGCCCAAAAAGAAAAGACAGACGTATATGAATTTCAATTCGATGACATGACACGAAATGAAATTCGACAAGCCGTGGTTTCAAAGATGATGGAATATCTTCTTGAAACCGTAGAGAAGGAGTAAAAATGGCAGAAGAAAATAAAGACAAATTGTTAGCCGATGTCCTGAAACAGATTGAAAAGGAATATGGAAAAGGTTCCATTATGAAATTAGGAGATCGTGCTTCTATGGATGTAGAACCTATCCCTTCTGGAAGTTTATTATTAGACCAGGCCTTAGGAATTGGTGGGTACCCTAAGGGAAGAGTTGTAGAAATCTTTGGTCCGGAATCTTCTGGTAAAACGACTTTGGCATTGCATGCCATTGCACAGGTTCAAAAAAAGGGAGGACGCGCTGCATTTATCGATGCGGAAAATGCGATTGATCCTCTATATGCGAAAAATCTAGGTGTAGATATTGATGAATTGATACTTTCACAGCCTGATAGTGGGGAACAGGCATTGAATATCATGCTGCTTCTAATTGAAAGCGGAGCTGTCGATCTAGTGGTTGTTGATAGTGTTGCAGCTCTAGTTCCACAGGCCGAATTGGATGGTGAAATGGGTGATATGCAGGTAGGAGCCCAGGCTCGTATGATGTCAAAAGCTATGCGTAAGCTAGCTGGTATGATGAATCATAACGAATGTACAGCTATCTTTATCAACCAGCTACGTGAAAAGGTTGGGGTTATCTATGGCAATCCCGAAACAACACCAGGTGGACGTGCTTTGAAATTCTATGCTTCCGTACGTATTGATATCCGTAAAGCCGATGCGATTAAAAACGGTTCCGATATCATTGGAAATAAGGTAAAAGTAAAGGTTGTCAAGAACAAGGTAGCACCTCCATTCAAGAGTGCAACCATTGAAATCATGTATGGTGAAGGTATCTCTTATATCTCGGAACTATTAGATCTATGTGTCAATGCGGACATCATCAAAAAATCAGGTGCATGGTTTAGCTACAATGGCGAAAAGATTGGACAGGGAAGAGAAGCCGCTAAACTATATATCAAGGCAAATCCTGAATTCCAGTTAGAACTGGAAGAAAAATTCAAAGAACTTCAAAAGTCTGGATTTGAATTTGATACGGAATAAATTTTTGAAACGAATATATTGTATATTCGTTTTTTTTGAATGCGAATAATTCAAAAATTTTTTCAAAAAAATTTAAATACTTTTATACTCTATGAACCATTTATGATACGCTACTTGCGAAAGTGGAGGAAGTATATGTTTGAATTGATAAATGAAACAAATTATACTATACATGATAGTATAATTGAAATGGAAGCATTGCCACAAAGTGATTTGATCTGTAGCTGTAGAACTGGAAATATGCTGCATAATGCACCGATGCTGGTAAAAGAAATGACAGGTGATTTTCAGATTGTCGCAAAGATGAGCCATGAATTTAAAAGTCTGTTTGATGCTACAGGACTTGTCATTTATGAAAATGAAAAGTTATGGGCAAAGGCAGCTTTTGAATGTTCCAATACGGATACTTATACAGCAGTTTCCGTTATGACAAATGGTTTGAGCGATGACTGTAATCATGCAGATGTGGACACAAAAGAAATCTGGATGCGATTGAATAAAATGGGAAATGTCATCAGTGTCCAATATTCTCTTGATGGAGAAAACTGGATATTTATGCGAATCTGTCATATCCCATTTACAAGTGATACCGTGAAGGCAGGATTCATTGCACAGTCTCCTTCAGGCGATGGTGGTACTTTTATTTTCAAAGACTATTCAATCAAAAATAGAACATTTAAAGCAATTCGAAAAGGAGAATAATATGAAAATTGAACACGTTGCATTATATGTAAATGACATTGAAGCTGGAAGAGAATTTTTCATGAAGTATTTTAATGCCAAATCCAATGAAATCTACCACAACAAGAAAACTGGATTTAGATCGTATTTCTTATCTTTCGATGATGGATCAAGATTAGAAGTCATGAATCATGTCGATATGCAGGATGATGAAAAAGGATTAAGAAGAACAGGATTTATTCATCTAGCCTTCAGTGTAGGAAGCAAGGAATTGGTGGATTCATTAACAGCTCAATTAAAAGAAGATGGATATGAAGTCATCAGTGGACCAAGAACAACAGGGGATGGCTATTATGAAAGCTGTGTTGTAGCCATTGAAGGAAACCAGATTGAAATTACAGTTTAGGTTAAATCAAAATGATTTAACCTTTTTTTTTAGTATAATATAAGCAAAGATTAGCAGGAGGTATTATATGGCTTTAGTAAAAGTGGATTTTTTCTCAGAATCATTGATGCGAACAGTAACAATTAATGCGATTGTACCCGTGGATAAGTTAACATTCCCAGGTATGCCAAAAAGAGAGGATAAACCTTTCAAAACATTGTATCTATTACATGGTATTTTTGGAAATTACATCGATTGGGTAGATGGAACAAGAATTGAACGATGGGCAACAGATAATAATCTCGTTGTGATTATGCCAAGTGGAGAAAACAAATTCTATGTGGATAATGAAAAATCAGGGGATTTATTCTCCCAGTTTATCGGTAAGGAATTAGTTGAAGTAACGCGTAAATTATTCCCTTTATCGACAAAATATGAAGATACATACATTGCCGGATTGTCTATGGGAGGATATGGTTCTATTATTAATGGATTACGTTTTAATGAAACATTCTCACATATCTCTCTTTTGTCGGCAGCTTTGATTTTAGATGCAGTCTATGTATCCAATAACGATGCTCCATTAACAATCTCTAAAAAAGATTATTATGAAGCTGTATTTGGACCAGTTGAATTGATTAAAGGATCTTATAAAGATTATTATGCAGCTGCCTTAAATGTTAAAAAGAAACCAAAGATTTATATGTGCTGTGGAACAGAGGATGGCTTATATAAACCAAATGAAGAGTATTATACATATTTAAAAGAAAATGGATATGATGTCACATTTGAATATGGACCAGGAAACCATGACTGGGTATTCTGGGATACATATATTCAAAAGGTATTGGAATGGCTTCCATTAGAAACAAAGAATGACAGTATTCATTCAGGAAATGTAGGAATTGATTAATAAACAATGGGGTTGTAGATACAACCCCATCCTTTTACTTGATGTACTTCTTTACTTCCTCGACAGACATTTCAAGTGTGCCTGCAATCATTTCAACAGACATTGTCTTAAGCATCTTGTTGATAACCTCTGTCATCTTGTTTGCTTCGCCTTCTTCTTTACCAACAAAATACGAATCCCGATCATCAAAGAATTTACGCACTTCATCAAGGGCTTCACCCATTCC
>JABUSD010000365.1 GCA_021442845.1 Holdemanella sp. | reverse complement strand
CCTTTTTCAAGATATACAGGCCATGATAAATGGATTTTAGCCTGTGCTTCTAGCGAAGGCAGTGTTGGTTATATTGAAGATACCTTAGTCCAGTATCGCAGACACGGACACAATGTCAGCGGTGTACTATCTGGCATTAACAGCAAGCAGGATTATATCAATAACCGTGTTGTGAATACATTGAATATTGTCAAGGATTTTGAAAAGAAATATCCGAATCATAAGGATTTAAAGGAAATCTATGATTTCTGTCATGCCCGAATGAATGGAAATGTATTAAAGTTAATAAAATATCGCTATATTGCACCAGATGTGACAAAGTTTGATATTGTGATTTCCCTTGTGCCTTCCTTCCTGTTTGTTCCTATGATGAAAATGGCAAGAAAAATCAGTACAAAATAAGAAACAGATGAAAAGTCTGTTTTTTTTTTTCTATATACGAAAATACTAGTGTATACTTTAAGTAAGAAGAATAGAGAGGATATAAACATGAAAAAATTACTTAGTCTTACCCTTTCTTTATTGATGACACTCAATATTGCCTCTTTACCTGCAAAGGCAGAAGAGAACGATCCAGTAAAGGAAGAAGTCCCAAAACAGGAAGAAGTGGTTGAAACAGAACAGCAGATAGAAGTGGAAACCAATAATGCCAATGAGAAAGATCTAGGAACTTGTTATATTGAAGGAAGGGATTCCTATTATGTGGATTATGAATCCCTGGAGGATATTATTGCCGGCTTTAAAATCTATGATGGATCTACACAGCTCGTTCTTAATGAATCGTATCAATTTGATTGCCTAACGGATTCTAAAGGAAATCCTGTATCCTATGAGTATGCACAGAATAATATGTATGGTACTTACTATGTTGTATTTAAAGCTGTTGAGAATAGTGGATATACAGGAACTATATCTAAAGACATCTATTGGTATACAACAAAGGATCTATACCATTATTACAATATTTCCATTCCACAATGTGATATGTTTCCAGTGGGAACAACAGATTATATTTCAAACCATTTTGATGAATTAGAAGTTTATATGTATGTCAATGATGAGAAAAAGTACTTAACATACGGTACGGATATTGTATTTGCTTACTTTATGAATCAGGAAGGAAATAAGGTAGAGGATGAAAGTGCAGTATTTTCTACACCAGGAACATATAGAGCTTTTTTTAAAGGAGCGGATGACTCTGGATATTTTAATACATGTACGCTTTATTTCACGGTAGTAAATGTGAATAATCTAAATGATTATTGGATAAGATATGGAGATGCTTATATTATAAAGGATGAAGATTACTTCACCGATTATATCAATTCATCCTTTGTTCTTGAAAACTATTATTTTACCGATATAAAGCTATATCCAGGTAAAGATGTAGTGGTTGATCATTATGAAGTAGCGGATTCATTGCAGGTAGTGGATGAAGCCTATGTAAAGAGTCATGATGGATATTATTATGTTTATTTTAAAGGTGCTGAAGGAACATCCTATATTAATACCATTGCAGTTTATTTTGAAGTCCAGAATAGTAAAGATTTAAGGCATTATTACGAATGTAAAGGAAATCATACTATCTATAGTGGTTATAATACAGTGAAGGATATTATTGATAGTATCGCTTTGTTTAATTATAGTTTATCCGATTCTCCTACGCTTACCGTTAAAGACAATCTGGTTGTCGATCGTTATGAAGATTGTAATGGCGATGTGATTAGTGAAGGAACTGTTAATTTATTTGAAGGTGAATATTATATCGTTTTAAAACCAGCGGAAGGTTCAGGATATGTTGGTGAATATAGATATTATGTTAGTACACAGGATATATATAACTTAGACCTATATCGAAATTCCACGTACAACAGTACATATATTTTAGGTGAGGATAAGAAGTTTACCGATGATCTTGATACGTTTGAACTATATTGTTTTGATTTCGATAATTATACAGTCATTCGTGAATTGAAATATGGTGTTGATTTCAAATTTGATCATTATTCAACGACTTATAATGAAGATATTCTATCGGAAGAGTATGTATATTCACATGCAGATAATTATAGAGCGATATTTACACCTGTAGAAGGCAGTCTATATAAAGGAACATATACAGTCTATTTTGACGTTATTTCGAGTGATGATCTAAGCAATTATGTATTAAATCCAACAAGTGCACTTCCATTGGATTTCTATGTAGGAACAAGTGATCGTATCACAAATTATCTGGATGATTTAACCATCCAGCTGGAAAGTAGAGATTATCCACATCAGGTTCTTCGTACGCTAAAGGTAAGCGATATCCTTGAATTTGAAGGATATTATAAGTTCTCTGCTTCTGCTGATTATGATGATGTGGATAATGATTTATATGCAATTAAAGTTTCCGAAGATAAAGTCTATTCTAGACCAGGACGCTATTTGGCTTACTTTATTAAAAAAGGTACAACAGAAGAGTATCGTGAAGATGTCTTTTCCATTTACTTTAATGTATTAGAAAGAGATATCAATACGGTTCAGAGTGGATACAATGTCTATACAGTAGGAGATGATATTGCTTCATTCTGGAATACCTATATGAGTACATATATGGATGGCGAAAAGACAAACTTCCAATACGGCATCGATTTTGAGATTACAAGTATAAATACAAGTCTAGTAAGCATTGAAGAAATGTATAACACACCTGGTTATTATACTGTAAGAATCGATAAGATTGGGGAAGATGAATGTTTTACAACTGCAAATATTTATGTTACGGATTCGACATCTACGATTGTAAAGGTTGTCAATAATACGAAATCATCCGCTTATGTTTCATTTAATTCCAGCATCTTTCCAAAAGCAGAAGGGGATCGTTACGATTTTGGATTCTCGTCTTCAAATAGTGCAATAACATTGTATCCAGGTACTGAATACTATGTGCAGGGAAATCTTGATTCAGAAACATCGATTGGATATATTAAGGTAAGTTTTGGAACCGAGTTATCGCCTATGAGTACAACTTCACCAAGAGATCTGGATTTAGCCTATAAGATGGATGAAGATGGAAATATTCAATTATTGGAAGCAGGAAGTACATTCTTATTACAATATCGTCCAATGACTGTTACAAATAGCGTTCTTGATTACTTTAACTATAGTGCTACAAAGGTAAATGGAAACAATATCATCACATTAAACTATAAGGGAAATGTAACTTGTGCACATGCAGAAACAGTTGTAAAGAATAGAGTAGAACCAACAGCCTTTAAAGAAGGATATTCAGGCGATATCTATTGTAAAGAATGCAATGCATTGATTGAAGCTGGTAAAGTACTTTCTAAATTGACACCAAAGAATGCCTGGGCACTGAATGAAGATAAATGGTATTACTTTGATGAAACGGGATCTATGGTTGTGAAAAACTGGAAACAGATTAAGACTATCTGGTATTACTTTGATGAAGAAGGTGTTATGGTTACTGGATCTTATGTAGTCAAAGATGTTCCATATTATTTCAATGAAGATGGATCGCTATTTACAGGATGGAAAGAAATGGATGGTACATGGTACTATTTCACAACAAATGGAGCTGTCAATGGATGGCAGAAGATTAAGAATGTATGGTATTACTTTGATAACTACATGATGTTAGAAGATACGCTATTAGATGCGGAAGAAGGAGTGTATTATCTGGATAAAAACGGTGCTATGGTAACTGGCTGGGTTAATTTAGGAACTGAAGAATACCCTGGCTGGGGATATGCGGAAGATAGTGGTGTTCTGGTAGTCGAAAGATGGAAAAAGATTGACAACAAGTGGTATTACTTCAATGGCGCTTTTAGAGTAGAGGATACAACACTTGAAATTGATTCCAAGACATATCGTTTTGATAAGAATGGTGTCATGGTAACAGGATGGTATCAGGAAAATGAAATCTGGTATTACTATGGTACAGATGGTGCTATGGTCAATGGATGGCAGAAGATCAATGGAAAATGGTATTACTTTGAAGACTATAAGATGATTTCTGATGTCACAAAAGATATCGGAGGAAAACCATATCACTTTGAATCCAGTGGTGCTATGTCTATTGGATGGTTTACAACAGAAGGATTACTTGGGGATATATTCTGGTATTATGCTGATGCGAATGGTGTTGTTCAAGCTGGTTGGCAAAAGATCAACAACAAGTGGTACTACTTCGATAAGGAATTCTATTGCATGGAAACCGACGCTCAATTGATTGATGGTAAAGTATACTACTTTGATGAAAGCGGTGCTATGGCAACAGGATGGTTTACATTAAAGGATGAATTCGATGAAGAATCGATATCATACTGGTTCTATGCCGATGCAAGTGGTGAAATACAACGGGCAAAATGGATTGGTGATTACTATCTATCGTATCGTTACTTTATGGTTACAAACTGTTATGTATACAACGAAGACAATGGTAACTATTACTGGGTTGATGCAACGGGTAAATATGTTCCAAAATGGACGACAAAAGTTGAACCAGAAGGATATGATATCTATATCCAG
>JABUSD010000125.1 GCA_021442845.1 Holdemanella sp. | reverse complement strand
CGGGTACGCTTGCCAATCTCCAAATCATGCCGATATTGCTCCTCCACATATTTGGTGTCGTGAAAAAACACATTTGCCTGTGCGGCATCGTTCAGTCTGACAAATTCTTTATAAAGCTGCAACGCATCTTCATATTGTCCACGTTCTGCCAATATGCTTGCTTTGACGACATAGTATCTTGACTCTTTAGTCTTATCCACGTTCGATTTCATCTCGTCGTCGGCTTTGACTATTGCCTTGTATGCTTCGTCAAAGTCTCCAAGCTCCCTGTATGCCCTTGCGAGCCCAATCATATCGATTCTGCTCTCATCAACAAGAGCCTGGTATTTGTCAATGGTATTGCGGATATCTTCCGGAGTAATCATGATATCTTCCGTTAAATAGTAGGAAGATTCCATATATCCTGTTTCATCCATGATTCCATCCTTATATAGTTTTGCAATCCATTCAATATATCCACTACCACAGATTCCAATTGGCCTTTTATCATCGATTGTCTTATCTACCCCACAAATAGCACCAGCAATGCTGGCTACACCACATTTCATATTGCCACCTTCAAATGCAGGCCCTGCCGCTGCTGAGGTTGTATAAATGATTCCATTATGAAAGAGTGCCATTTCCCCATTGGTTCCTAAATCAATGAACAGACAATTCGTTTTCTCATATAAGCGTGTATAATAAATGCCTGCGACAATATCTCCACCAACAAAAGCAGAGATATTTGGTAATACTGTAAGTATGGCATCTTCGAATGATGGTGAATCGATAAAATCATAGGCTTTCATCGTTTGCGTCAATTCAAATACACAGGTATAAGGATATTCACCTAAGGATTGTGGATTGATTCCTAACACAATATGTTCCATGGTACTATTTCCACAAAGAAAAACCCTTTCTATTTTAAAATTAAAATCATTCAATTCATTTTTTATGGAATCAATCAATGGGTTCTGTAAATGGAAAACGCTATATTCCTTGCATGCCTGTATTCTTGCGATAACATCCGCTCCAAAACGAATCTGTGGATTCATCAGACGTTTTTCCAATAATTTATCACCAGACAGTAAATCAATTGCGACAAGGACAATGGTTGTTGTTCCGATATCGATGGCAAGTCCAATGCCTTTTTCTTTTTTAGTGATATATCGCTCCTTTTTCGATCCGATTATGGAAAAGGAATCCAATTCATCATATACCGATATTTCAACTTCTTCTGCTATTTGTTTATGATAACAGGCTAACCGGATTCCATTCTCTATTTCATTGGATGTTAGATATCGTTTTTCCTCTTCTTTTGGTGGTAAAGTTCCTGAAATGACTTGAATCCTGCATTTTCCACATCTTCCATGTCCACCACATAAGGCATTGATATTGACTCCATTATCGATTAATTCCTGGTATATATTTTTTCCAGATTGTATATGCATATTATATATCCCTTATCTTTTCAATTAACTCATCTACAGTTGGAATAAGCGAAGACCATGCCAATTGACCATTGATATAAATAGAAGGTAAATGTTTTACATGCATAGCTTTAATCTGGGCAATCCCTTCTAAATCACAGAAACGGTATTCTATATAATCAAATTCATTACTAGTCTGATAAGCTACCTTTATAGTATTCATTGTATAGGTACAAGCTGCACATGTTCTTGAATCCAATGTAAATACTTCAACCAGTGGTTTTTTTAAGAATGCATAATCGGGAATGTGTACTTCAATATTGGATACATCCAAATCTGAATTATAGTCTTTCAATGCTTCCTTTATATTTTCATAATCATGAATGGCTTCATAACAGGCAATTCCATTTTCTTTTGGTACATCATAAGGCATATCACAGCCAGGGGATACAATGATATTCTCACTATGACAGGCATCGATAATATCAATTACCGCTTTCATATTATCCTGGCTTGTTCCATGAAGCATGGTAACGGTCAATTGAATATTTCCGCCTATAACAACACCATATTGTTTACAGATTTCATTTGCCTTTCCAATATCTACATTTTCATCAACCGATAAGCAATCTGGTTTCATCTGGCATAATACATCAATGTTGTGAGTTACATCACCACATACAAATAGACATGATGGTGTATTGGACTTTCTTAAATCTTCAAATAATTCAATATAGAATTGCTGTACAAACACTTCAACGTGATCGCTTGATATCTGTGACAATAAAGGATCAACAAATCCGATGACATCCATACCTGCCTGTCGATACATATCTGATACTCTTTGACAGACCTTTGTACAGAATGCCATTAATTTTAATACATAGTCTTCATCATCATACATATCCATGAAAAGCATCTGTCCTCTAAGATGAGAAGCCAATGTAAAAGGACCACAGATCAATCCATATAGGGCTACATTATCCCCGATTTTATTTTTTACTTCTTCCATGGCTTGTAAAATGATTGGAAATCGCCCATCTTCTTTTGTTGGTATTTTACAAGTACATGGTACATACTTTTCCATTTCCAATGGATGGAAACGAACGGTAGGCGGAACTTTTCCACAGTCATCCCAGAACAGATCACATCCCATAGCCTCTGCTTCTAACTGTAAATCAAATACAACTGGCAATCCATCTGGCTTATAAATCTCATAGGCCTTTAATACGCTTTCAACCAGCTTATCTTTATCCGTTAACATATCATTGGCAAGATATCCAGCCAGTGATCCGGCATGAACGCCTGCGAAAGGTACCCATGGTACACGTTTTTGCTTCCCTTTATGATGCAATACATCCAATAGGATCTGTTTTCCCTCTTGCATGCTGATTTCCTTCTTTCTTATCCAAACATTTTTTCCAAAGCATTTGCTAATGATACGGCATCCTCTGTATATAGATCCGCACCAATCTTATCGGCATATTCCTGTGTCACAGGGGCACCTCCAACAGCAATTTTCACCTGATTTCGTAATCCTGCCTTTTTGATTGCTTCTATAACTGTTTCAAAATAAGGCATAGATGTTGTCAGTAGACTTGACATGCAGACAACATCGGGATTATGTTCCTGAATAGCTTGTACAAATGCATCAGCGGATACATCCACCCCAATATCAATGACTTCCATTGACTTATATTTCATCATCAATATACATAGGTTTTTACCAATATCATGCAGATCCCCTTTTACCGTACCAAATACAACTTTGCATCTGGATTCTTTTGTTTCACCAACCAAATAGGGTTCTAATATATCCATAGCGGAATTCATACATCGCGCCGCAATTAATACTTCAGGAATAAAAGCTTTCCCTTCTGCCCATTTTTTGGCAACATCATCCATAGATGCTAACAATCCATCCTGCAAAATCATTTTTGGATCGACATTGTTCTCTAAATCCTGTTTCACAAATTTATTCACATCGGCTAGTTTTCCTCTTGCCATTAATTCGCGAATATCCTGGATATGATTATTCATTTTCTTTTCCTCCTGCTTTAATTCCATATCGATATGCTTCTTCAATAAAGGCAATGACATTTTCAATTGGTACATTGTCTTCCAATCGATTGTTTATGGTAAATACCGTTCTTCCCTTATCGGGTTTATAATATGTATCAATTAAAAATTGAGTTTCCTTGATGACATCCTCGGTTGTACCAAATGGCAATATTCTTTGTAGATCCATTCCCACCCAGAAGCTTAATGTATCGCCAAATTTAGAAACAACCTCTTTTTCATCCATGGCATATTTCTGGATAGGATGCAGTACATCAATACCGGCTTCAATCAACTGGTCAATTAACATCATGGCATCCCCACAGCAATGCATCCAGACATGCAAACCTAAAGAATGGGCATAATCGCATAGTTCCTTATAATATGGAAAATAGAATTCCCTGAACATCTCGGGTGACATAAATGGTCCTTTCTGCATGCCTAGATCATCCCCAAAGCCAATTCCATCAATTTGTGCTTCTTCAACACCGCGTTTGGCAATCGCTTTAAAATAGCGCAATACACGTCGGTTTATATCATGTACATCTTCCGGATTTAAATATAAATCCATCAAGGAATTTGTCATACCTCGATAATCCCAGATTTTTGTCCAGAAACCTGCTGACATCCATGCCATTCGATATCGTCCATCGGGTTCTGGTGCATTACAAAACATAGTCGGTTCATTGATATCCGGTACATCTTTGGATATTTTGCGATATACATCCCATTCAATGGCTGTCACCTCATCAATTCCCACCTTATGTGTTCTTCCAATGGAAGGATCCGCACCTGGTACATCACACCATGTATATGCATCTCCTTCTTGGCCAAACATACTTGGCTTTTTCACATAGAACTCCTGAAAATCCGAAGGATATTTATCTAGGATCTGTTGCAGCTTTTCCTGTTTATCAATAGAAAGTAGATTCATATGAATCCAGGTTCCAATCGCAACGCCTGGGCGATAGGAACCTCTTCCTTCAATACAGTCAATCATTTCCTGTCTTGTGAATGGTTTAATTTTATAATCTTTAAATTTTTCTTCATAGTTCATGATTTTATCCTCCAA
>JABUSD010000112.1 GCA_021442845.1 Holdemanella sp. | reverse complement strand
GGATTTAACATTTTAGAAAACCATAGTATAACAAAAACAGAAAGAATACCTATTGCAGTAGGTACTCAATCAGGACTACCGAATAGGCACTTAGTCCTCAAGATTTAATTCATAAAAGCCAGCCGCTTATTGTTTGTGAGACACCTTGCGGCTGGTTTTCTTTTTATGTCTTAGTTATCATGAATGGTTTACTTTATAGAGTACAAAGAAAGGTTGTAACGCATAAGTCATTACAACCTTTTTTTTTTATACAATTGGAACGAAACATTGAATGCTTGCTTCATCAATTGTGATATTTGTGATGATAGTTTGAATCTGTGTCTGTTCCACATCAATTCCATAAAGAATCAATACAAGTTCACTCTCTTTATGAATTGTATAATCTTCGGATATCATTTCAAAGGAATAGTTATAATAAGTATCCTTTTTAATTTCTACTTTTGCATATAGACTATCCTTGTTCTGGGCATTCATCCATCCTCTAGAAATAACCTTATACTTTGATGGTGTTTCTTCTACTTTGAATATATAATCATTGTCTACATCCCCTACCTGTTCAGACGTAAGGCGACAATACTCATTGACTTCAACAAGCATAGCACTCAATATAGCCGTTGGCTGATTGATTTTTGCCTTGAAGGATACTTTGACATTACCAGAGATGCGCATTTCCTTTTCTGGTTTCCAGCTATATTTTAATGAATGGGCATTTTCCTTTAACACAAGCTCATCCAGCCATTCCTTATTGTTGTCAGATGTATAAACTGTTGATTTTATATCATCAATAATGGTTTTTTCTTTACATGATTGAATTGGAAATAAGACATCCTTTCCCACTGGCCATGTATCGGATGTATCCCACTTCGATTGATCGACATTGGATTCGACATAAACCTTTGGCTCTGATTCAATGCCATTGTCTACACCTTTTAGATAATGATCTAGCCAGGCATCTATCATATCCAATGTATGGGAATCTCTTAAACCATATGTATAGACATGTTCCCCACGATGTAAGAACAATCTACGATCGATATTTCGCTTTTCCAGTTCTTTAAAGAAATTTGTTGCCTGATTTGGCTTTACATTCCAGTCTTCTAAACCTTGAATGATAAAGGCAGAACATTTTACATTATCCATTAGATTCAGATAATTTCTTTCATCCCAGAACTGATTATAATTGGCACTGTCTCTATCTTCCCTTTCAATCATTTCCTTTTGCGATTTTTCAAACAATGGTTTAATGGATTCAAAGTCCTCTGGATCAAAGGCTCTGGATGTACAATATTTTGCCAATATATTACAGTCATCCCCAGACCATCCAAGCGCACTGACAACAAGTCCATTACAGCGATAATAATCATACCAGTTACAGATACCGGCTTCCGGAATGATTGTCTTTAGTCCTTCAACACCTGTTGTCGCAACCCCCATGCACATCGTACCTAAATACGATTTGGCACTCATGGCCACATTCCCTGTTGTCCATAGAGGTTTCACTTCAATATTATCAGTTTTATTGGTAAACGCTCTTGCTCTTCCATTTAACCAGTCAATGACCGCTTTAAAAGCTAACACTTCTTCTCTGGACCCGCATAGTTCAATTCCATCCGATCCTCTTGTTCCAAGTCCTCCACTAAACACAGCGGCATATTCCCTTTCAATGAGATGATCATATAGATTTGATACACATTCAAAATCCCAGTTTCCATCATCGAAGGATTCATGCACAACCTTTGTTGTCTGTCTTGGATATAATGGTGTCACTTCCTTTGAATCAGTAAAATCAAATTGGATATCTTCCTTTTTAATAGTCTGTTCTGGATAGATTTTGACATCCTTTTTCACATCAAAAAGTTCATACCAGTCTTCATTGCAGTGCAGCATATAAGGATTGGCTACATAGACAACAGGCACTTTCTTATCCACTTTTGGTCGTTTGATATAGACCGCAATCAAATCCAGCTTTCCATCTTCATCGGTATCCACTGGTGTTTCTACATATACTTTTTCAAAAATTGTTTCCATTGTTCTCACCTTTTAAAAAAACGGCTTACAAGCCGTTTTTGTTTATACTAAGCCTTTTTTACTTTCTTAAGATATTTCTTCCAGATCAATACGAATACAGCACCAAGGAGAAGCATTGCGATTAAGAATCCGAAGAATGTACGATATCCACCAACAGTAGGGTTGGCATCAATCATCATACCAGCCAGTAATGATACAAAGATTTCTGGTAAATATCCAACTGTAGAGATGATACCAGCCGCTGTACCAGAATATTCTTCTGGGATAGCTCCTTCTTCCATCATAGCCCAAGTCATAGCGTAGTTTACGTTATAGAATACATAAATCACAACAAACAATACGGTAAAGGCAACGATAGATCCTGCATTTGTAGGAAGAAGAAGGATAGCACCTGTTCCTAAAGCCATCGCAACAAAGGAAATCAACAAGGCATTTCCCGTACCAATCTTATCCGTAACGAATCCACCACCAACGTTACCAAATAATGAGAACCATCTCTTTAAGGCAGCTAATGTAGCGGCAAATGTAACAGAGGCACCTAAGATGGATGTTGCGTATGGAGTGAAATAGTATAGTGATAATGTGAATACATAGTTACAGAAAGTAACCATACCGATAATCCATACAGCAGGAAGTTTTAATACACCACCAATTCCTTTGAATGAGAATCTTTCTGTCTTTTCTGTCTTGATATCTTCCTTAACGGTAAAGAACGCAAAGATACCCATCGCAATTGTCAATACAGAATAGAAAATGATAACGTATTTCATACCTTGTACTTCATCATTCATCTGTCCAATTCCAATACGGAATGCAGCAACAGCACCCATAGCCATTAATGCGGCACCAATTCCACGACCACCTTCAAAGAAACCGAACGCTTTTCCCTGATCTCCCGATCCTGTTAGGATACGAACCGCTTTGATACAAGCAGGCCAGAAGGCAAATAGCGATGATACACCCCAGAATGCATATAGGGCAACCAGCTGGTAGTAGCTCAATGGTAATAAGTGAACAAATCCACCTAATCCTGTTCCAACTAGAGATACAGTCAGAATCATACGTGTTGAGAAACGGTCAACGACAATTCCTCCAAACAGATAGGAAACCATACCCATAATACCTAGGATACTTCCGAATACACCCATCTGTGTGTTTGTCAGGTTATAAGTTGCAAGATAGGCATCATAGTAATCATAACGGAAATAAGGCAATCCGTAGATGATTGCACCAGAGAAGGCAACAATGATGATTCCCCAGAAGTTTGATGCAAGCTTATCACCCATACCTAATTTTGATAATAGTTTTTTCATATAAACTCCCTTCCTAAAAACTATATGTATGATAAAAATATATGCATATTTTAATCATCAGCATCCGCTGGTTTAAATCCCTTTAAACCAATTAACAAGATTATAGCTGCAATCGCATATAGGACTGCCGCAATATAATACGCATAGCGATATCCATCCAATGTGACAAATAGAATCGAACCTGTAAACATTCCGGAAATGATGGAGACAATTCCAGCGGTAAAGTTAACCAATGCGGTATAGATTGGACGAAGATCTTTCGGTACAACATCCATCGATAATGCACTATCCGCAGGGCTGGATAGATTGGCAAGTCCAGCACGGATAAATAAGGCAATTCCAACAATTGGAACCATCAGAGTACCAAATTTATCCCCATTGGCAATAATCAGCATAAAGGGAATGGATAGAAGCAATGTAAATACAATGGTTCCTTTCTTCCCTAATTTCTTTACTGTAAATGGCGTAAAGAACATGAACAAGACAATCGCTATATAACTGATCGATACAAGCAGTGATGATGTTACCTTATCGATATGCAGAACACGATTTAAATAGACCGTATAATACGATGTAAACAAGCCCATCGCAAAGGAAATGAATGCCCAATACAACAGATAGGCTCTGGCTTCCTTACGAAGCAATAATTTTAACGAAGTGCTTACCTTCTCCTTTAAAGAAATGCCATCCCCACTCTGTTCAAACTGATAATCATCCTTTTCTTCCTTGATTAATAGAATGGGAATAATGGATAATAAAGAGACAATTCCCACCATCACTAAAACGATGCGATTTCCCTGTAAATATTGAGAATGCATAACACCACTCATATCTTCGATGAAGCGGGTTGCTTCCTTAGCCGCATCGAAGGTAATGCCTGCCACCATGGAAAACATCTTTACAACCAAAGCTCCTCCAAGATATGTCGCAAGGAAATATCCAATATATCCCATATAATATGTTCTTGTATACCAGTTGATTCCCTTTTCTTTCATGCCTTCGGTATAAGCGGCAATAAATGGACTCAAAATGATAAAGTGCAGCTGTACCCCTGTTAATGCCAGCAAGGTAGAAACATATAGAATGGCCGCATTGTTGATATAGACAGCACTAAAGAAAGCTGCCGTTGTACCTAATGAACAGAACATTAAAATCTTCTTATATCCTGCCTTGGGAATCAATAGAAGAATGGCTGCCGCAAT
>JABUSD010000309.1 GCA_021442845.1 Holdemanella sp. | reverse complement strand
TTCTGTGGAGCGAAGACATGGCCGATGCAAGCGTTCACGTGCTTTTGAACGTGAACTTCTCCGACATCATCGGTATCGAAAAGTATTCCAGCGTGCATTACGGTGCAAGTGTGGATGGCTCCGTGGACCGCAACCACAGCGCAGGCCGCGGCGGTGCACTCCCCAAACTGGGCGAAATCCGCAACTGCCACATCAACGTAGGCACAGGCAAGGAACTAACCATCCGCGAACTCAGCGAACTGGTGGTGAAAGCCGTGGGTTTCGAAGGTGAGGTCTATTTCGACAACACCAAGCCCGACGGCACTATGCGAAAACTCATAGACGTGAGCAAACTGCACAGCCTTGGCTGGACCCACAAGGTAGAAATCGACCAGGGAGTGGAGAAATTATTCGACTGGTATAAAGAGAGTCTGAAAAAATAATTTTGCAGGAACGCTGTGAGCGATATTTCTCAAAATAATAAGCGAATCGCCAAGAATACAATTCTAATGTACATTAGAATGTTCTTCATTATGGCGATTTCACTGTATATCAGCCGAGTTGTCCTGAAAGAGCTGGGTGTCGAGGACTTTGGCATATACACTGCTGTTGGCGGTTTTGTAGCCATGTTCGGCATTTTGACTAATTCCTTGGGTGCAGCAATCAGTAGATTTATCACGTTTGAACTTGGCCGAGGCGACAAAGTTAAGCTGACGCAGATTTTTGGCAGCTCGCTGATGATTCAGATTTTTATTTCGTTGGCAATTATCATTGCTGCTGAAACCATAGGAGTGTGGTTTTTAAACACCCAGATGAATATTCCCGAAATAAGAATGAACGCTGCCAACAACGTTCTACAATTTTCATTGCTTCATCCAGTACAAATCTATTTCTTGCCAAATACCTTCGTGCAAAGAATAATTTAACCATATTCACAAATTCAATTGAATTTTTAAATCTTATGATAGAATCCAAGCATTCCCTATTCATTGTAGGTGGAAAAATCTACAAGAATGGATTAAGAAGCATTGGATCCTATGCCAATGAAATGGTCAAAGATATTCATTTTGATCTATGCATATGCAGCATGGATGGCTGTAAGGACTTGACAGGACCTGGTACAAAATCACAGGTTGAACACCTTTTCATAAAAAATATTATTCATAACTCACAGAAAAAGATGTTGTTGTCAGACTATACAAAATTTGATATCTATGCCAACTATCAGTTTGCCGACTTTAGCGATTTTGATTATGTCATCGTTGAAGATTTCAAAGATGATACAATCTCTATACCAGCTAGAAAATTAATTAAAATACCGAATGATATCGATTAATTATTTGCCTTTTTCATGCTTGGCAAATTCACCCTGTCTCCAGAAATCCTGATATCCGCTCATTACATCAACAAAGCGTTTTGCGGTTAAATGTGGACGTGTAATAGCACCACCTACAACAACCGCATGGGCTCCTAGAAACAAGCATTTCATCGCATCCTCTGGTGTATAGATATGTCCTTCCATAATCACATAGGCATCGTCATTAAAATCTCTGCACATTTTCGCAAAGGCTCTAAAATCAGGTCCTTCAATATGGAATGTATCCTTTGTATAGCCATATAAAGTTGGTGCAACAATATCAGCTCCTAATTCAATGGCATGTTTAGCTTCTTCATAGGTAGAGATATCCGCAAAGAGAATCGCATCTGGTATTTCCTTTTTTAATATTGGTAAAAGCTCCCAGGCAATTGTATTCTGATGCGTTCTCTGGTTTGTACAATCCAATGCGATAATATCGGCTCCCGCTTCCCAAAGCTTTTTGGCACCTTCTAATGTTGGGGTAATAAATACATCACTATCTTCATGCCATTCTTTATTCAATCCAATGATTGGTAAATCACCGACAACCTCTCGTATCTGTTTTATATCCTCTGGTGAATTACAGCGTATTCCTGCAGCCCCTGCCCATACTGCTGCCTTTGCCATATGGACAACCATATCTTCTGTATAAAATGGTTCATCAGGATATACCTGACAGGAAACAATCAGGCCATTCTTTAAACTTTCTAGAATTTTCCTTTTTCTTTCATCTTGTGTTTTCATAGTGAATCTCCTTATATCTGTTACTTTAAGTATAAGCGATAACAATACAGGTTTCAGTTATATACAAAAAATCCCAAAAGAAAAAATGGGAATTCCCATTATTTATATTTAATTTATTATCAATTGCAAAATATGGTTTATATCATGAAAGATTATAATCTAAACTACACTTTTCACTTTTATATACTTTTTCACCAATATAGTGAAAATATAAATAAATATGAAAATCACATTGTTTTAAAGATATTCTTTAATAAAAAAAATCAGAGCTAACATCATACAGGTATAATGCCGCTCTGCAAAAGGAAATCTTTTTATATGTATCGATATTCTATGGTTCAGGAAACCAATTGTCAATAACTAGTTTTAAGAAATCAAAAGCATAACGCAAGATTTCTCCACATTTTCTGATTTTCCAGATCCATTAAAGCGTTGGAATACTTATAGAATGCGCGCTTTCGGTGTATGGCTTACTCGCAATAACATAAATGTTATTAATAATATTCGTTGGGGAAAAGAAGAGACTTGGGAGTATTGTTTTAATGGATTACTAGACAATAGCATACTATTGCAAGCGGTCTAAAATGTTTATATAATAGGCCCATATCTTCGATGCGGTTTACAAGAATTGGTTAATAGGCTACATCTACATACTCTTTCCATATACGGATCATCGAATTATCCGGTACAGTCATTTATCCTAAACATGGGGCAACATTAGAATCAATAACAAGAAGAAGAGAATACATATAAATAAAAAACAAATTAAAAATCATTTATTTAACGATGATATAAAGAAAGCGATTGAATATGTAAATTCAATCGCAGATGAACAGACATTAAGCATATACACTTTTAATTATAACTGGGACAATGGCTTTTCCATTCCATATTCGATTTTACAGAATAAATGCTGTACACTTAATATAGCCTTATTACTTTTTGATTTAGCCGATGGTTTTACCTATCTTAAATCGAAAGAAGATGATTCTGATCTTCCAGATTGGTCTAAATTTGTTAAAGAACTTTATAATAGGATAATTAATAAGGATTTCATAATTGGAAAGACATTATACTATCCACAATTATCAAAAGTTCAACTATTTAAATTAAAAAAATATTTATCAAAAGATGAATTTGTATTTATAACACCTATAGACGGAATAGATTGTCGTATTTATCTATGATAAAACAATGTCTATTCACATCTAGCCAACACAGTTTGCATTTTCTTATTGTTTGTTAAATACTGTTTTTCCTGTATGGGATGCTCTGCAATTAATCTCTTTATATGATAATAGTATATGTAAAAGAGCCTGTCATCATGACAAGCTCTTTTGTATTAATTAAATTCAGATGGACTTAAATATCGATCAGGAGATGTTGCATATCCATTCTTATATTTTATTGTCATATACAATGGTTTTCCATCTTTCATGATTTGTATGTAACAGACATCATCTTCAAACATACTGGTGATATCCATACTTTGATTCATATAGTACATCCATACACTTCCATCTTCTTTATATTCTATTTTTGGTGCATTGATTTCATCCAGGATTTCCTGTTCAGTCACAGGTCTTTGACTTCCATCTTCATTAAAGGCTATCCCTCCACCTGACTGATGCTTTGTTTGCCCATTTTCATCTGTATAATCCAGAGAGTATGTACCTTCTTCCGGATTGACTTCAAAAACAGCTTTGGTCTGATCACCATGAATCCATATCTGGATCATGCGCTGGATGTTTCCTACATTGTTTGCATAGGCAGTAATTCCTCCACCTAATAATAGAATACAACATGTTGCGATTGCCAATCCTGGCTTTAAAAAACTATGTTTTGTGCTTTGCATTTTTTCTACCTCCAAATGAATCTCTCCGGAAGGCTTTATTACAGAAAATGCCTGTTTATATTTTTCTTTATTCGTCATCATCCCAACCCTCCTTTAAGGTTTCTTTGAGCAGTTTTCTTCCTCGTGACAATCTTACTTTTACATTGCTGACTGATAAGTCTAATACATCGGCAATCTCATTGATTGCATAATCTTCATAATAATATAAATGTATGACAATACGATATTTCTCTGGTAGATTCATAACCGCCTGGAATACATCCGATAGATCTGGTGTTTCAAAGCTAGCTATTTTCATATAGTCTTCCAATGACTGCCTGTTTCTTCTCCAGAAAGAACGATTGATATTCTTTGCCTTATTAATCGCAACTTTAAAAAGCCAGGCACGAATATGCTGCTCATTATTAAATTGTATCTGTTTTGAATGATATTGAAGAAATGTATCCTGAACTACATCTTGTGCATCGGCTGTATTCTTACATATACTAAATGCTACAACATATAAACTGTTCTGATACATTTCCACCAACACTTGAACTGGTATTCTCATGAGTTACTCCTTTTTCTTAAGGCCTTCACTTATAATACAATCAACAACATTATCTATTA
>JABUSD010000003.1 GCA_021442845.1 Holdemanella sp. | reverse complement strand
GTATAAATGCATTTATACGAAACAGATTATATTGAATATTGTTGTGAAAACACTATCAATTTACAATTTAATTATACTACAGTATAAAAATAGGAGGAAATAGTATGACAAAATTAGAACACTTATTTAGTCCGATTCAGATTGGAACTATGACAGTGAAAAACCGTATTAAAATGTCTGCCATGGGAATTCACTATCCGGATTTAGTGAATAAGGATGGAAGTTATACGGAAAGAGGAATTCAGTACTTTATTGAAAGAGCAAAAGGTGGAGTTGGTCTGATTACGACAGGGGCTATGCAGGTGCAGAATCATTTTGAAGCCGATCATGATGGAACAACAATTTCAAATGCAGGACAGGCTTATATCGATGGAATGAGACCATTAACAGAAGGTGTGCATAAATATGGTGCAAAGATTGTGACACAGTTAACAGCCGGTACAGGAAGACAGAATCCAGTATGGTTAAGTGATGCCAGTGATCCAATCGGGCCTAGTGATGGTTTACCAAATGTCTGGGTACCATCGATTAAACACCGCGCTTTAACGATTGATGAAATACGTACATATTATATTGAAGGCTTTAGAACAGGAGCTGTTGTTGCCAAGGAAGCTGGTTTTGATGGAGTTGAAATCCATGCGGTACATGAAGGATACTTACTTGATCAGTTTGCCATTAAATCAATGAATAATAGAACGGATGAATTTGGTGGCAGTGTAGAAAATAGACTACGCTTCTGTAAAGAAATCATTGATGCGATTCATGAAAGCTGTGGTGAAGATTATCCAGTATTAATGCGCTATTCCGTTGTATCAAAGATGAAAGGATTTAACGATGGAGCTCTACCAGGTGAAGAGTATGCTGAATTCGGTAGAGATTATGAAGATAGCATTGAAGTTGCGAAGTATTTAGAAAAGATTGGCTATGCTGCCTTAGATGTTGATAATGGTACATATGATTCATGGTTCTGGTCACATCCACCTGTATATATGCCAGAATATTGTAACTTAGAGGATGTAGCCTTTATTAAGCCATATTTGAATATTCCTGTATTCTGTGCTGGTAAAATGGCAGATCCAGAAGTATGTGATAAAGCGATTGCCGATGGTAAGATTGATGGAATTGGTGTTGCACGTATTGTCCTTGCTGATCCTAACTGGTCAAAAAAGGCAGAAGAAGGAAGAAAAGAAGATATCAAGCCTTGCATTGGATGTCATATTGGATGTCTTGGAAGATTATTCCAGGGAAAACGTATGGGATGTGCAATCAACCCTGAATGTTGTGCGGAAATTGAATACAACGACAAATTAACAACAGCACCGAAGAAGATTGTCATCATTGGTGGTGGTATTGCAGGTATGGAAGCAGCAATTCGCTTTTCAAAGAAAGGGCATATCGTAGATCTATATGAAAAATCAAATGAATTAGGTGGTGCTTTCGTTGCCGCTAGTTCTATGTCATTTAAAAAAGAAGATAGGCATTTATTACAGTGGTATGAAGCCCAGTTAAAAGAATCCGATGTAACGGTACATATGAATACAAGCGTCACAAAAGAATTATTGGAAAGTCTAGATTTTGATGAAATTGTAGTAGCTACAGGTGCTATTCCTAATGTATTAAGTGGAATTGAAGGAATTGAAAATGTAGAAATCATCAATGCCATTGATGCCTTAAGAGGTAACAAAGCAGTAGGTAATAAAGTTGTAGTCATTGGTGGTGGATTAACAGGCATTGAAATGACATATGATATGGTTCTTTCTGGTAAGACTGTAGATGTCATTGAAATGAAGGAAAGCATTCTTGGAATGGATGTTGTATGTTCAGCGAATGCACAGATGTTAAATCAGATTATTAAGTATTATAAGATTCCAGTACATTTAGGTGCTTCTATTGTGCGTTTTGAAAAGGATAAAGTGGTTTATGCAGTCAATGGAGAAGAAAAAGAAATTGAATGTGATACAATCATTGCATCTATCGGATATAAACCAAATACAGCTTTATATGATACACTAAAAGAAGTATATGGTGATAAAGTACATCTAATTGGAGACAGTAAGCAGGTATCCAACTTATTAGGTGCTACATGGTCAGCTGCTGAGCTTGTAAATACTTTATAATATATGTGAATTAAAGACAGCGAAAGCTGTCTTTTAATTTACATACTCTTTTATCAAATTTTTTATTAATTCTTTGGATATATCATGGTTCTTTGATGTATCCATGGGAAAGATAGTAAACATAGAACCTATAAGTATGTTTAATTTTAAATCATTTTCATTATTCTTTTCAATTCTATCTGTTTGATAGATTCTATCGATAAATACTTCAGTTGTATGCTTTAGTAACATATCCTTTGTTTTTCCTTTGGTTAGGGCATTGAATGTTTCCTGATGAGAAAAGATACTGTTTTCTATTTCATCAAATAAACTATCTGGATTATCAAAGAATAAATCGAAATGAATATCATTGAAGGTATCTTCAAATATATTTTCCATTAACTGATCATATAAATCATAGATATCTAAATAATGCAGATAGAAGGTTCCTTTGCTAATCATTGCCTTTTCACAGATTTCATTGATGCGTATCTTATCAATGCTTTTTTTCTTATATAATTCCATGAAGGCTTCTTTGATAGCCTTCTTTGTTTTTATAACACGTAAATCATTTTCTCTCATAGTGTTCTCCTATACAAATAATAGAATAAGTCTAATAATATACTAAATCAAATATTTGTATATTGCCAATAAAATAGTATTTCTTTATGATGAAATCGTAAAGAAAAGAGGGAGATACAATGAAAAAAGACTTTCTATGGGGAGGTGCTATTGCTGCGAATCAGGCAGAAGGAGCTTATGATATAGATTGTAAAGGTTTATCCGTAGCGGATACGTTACCTGGTAAGGAAAGAGTAAAATATCTATTTAATCCTAGTGGTTTATTAAATACTACATTTGATCATTATCCTACACATAAAGCCATTGATTTCTATCATCACTATAAGGAAGATGTTGCCTTAATGGCTGAAATGGGATTTACATGTTTTCGTACTTCCATTTCATGGTGTCGTATCTTTCCTACAGGAGATGAATTAGAACCAAATGAAGAAGGATTACAATTCTATGATGATCTATTTGATGAATGTTTAAAATATAATATTCAGCCATTGGTTACATTATCACATTTTGATATGCCTTATGCATTAGTAGAAAAATACAACGGATGGGTGAATAAGCATTTGATTGATTGTTTCAAAAGGTTGTGTGAAGTCGTATTTGATCGATATAAGCATAAAGTAAAATACTGGTTAACATTCAATGAAGTCAATAGTGTTACTAAATTGCATTTTGTATCTGGTGGAACAATTGTAAATAAAGAAGATAATCCGGATCAGGTAGGATACCAGATGCTTCATAATATGTGTGTAGCAGGTGCATATGCGGTTGAATTATGTCATACAATGATTCCTGATGCACTTATTGGCTGTATGATTCAATATTCACCTGTCTATGCCTATTCCTGTCATCCTGAAGATCAGAAAGCGGCTATTGACTTTGAAAGAGATAGAGAACTATTTGCTTTGGAATTGCAGGCTAAAGGGGAATATCCTTTCTATACAAAACGAATGTTTGATAAGATGAATGTTCATTTAGATATGACAGAAGAAGAATTAAGTGTATTAAAGAACAATCCTGTGGATTTTATCAGTTTTAGCTATTATATGTCTTTGGTACAGGGAAGAGATGAATTGCATGAAGAAAGTACAAAAGGGAATATCTTCAGTGGTTTAAAGAATCCTTATTTAGAATCAACGGAATGGGGATGGCAGATTGATGCCATGGGATTAAGATATTCATTAAATCGTTTATATGAAATCTATCGTAAACCTTTATTCATTGTTGAAAATGGGATTGGTGTAGCAGAAGAATTAGTCAATGATACAGTAGAAGATGATTATCGTATTGCGTATTTAAGAAGTCATATTGAACAGATGAAAGAAGCTATATTAGATGGTGTAGATGTACTTGGTTATACTATGTGGTCTCCATTTGATATTGTATCCAACTCTACAGGGGAAATGCGAAAACGTTATGGTTTTGTCTATGTAGATGTCAATGATGATGGTAGCGGTACATTCAAACGCTATAAGAAGAAATCGTTTAACTGGTATAAAAAAGTAATCCAGAGTAATGGGGAAGATTTACAATAGTATATAAATAAAGCCTTGTGAATGCCGTATGGCATTTACAAGGCTTGTTTATATTTTTAATAGTTCATATATTCTATCCAATGATAGTGCAATACAAAACAAGTCGTTTTCAACCGCATTTCTTAATGAATCGGTATTCCGTTTTAGGTAATCAGATGCATATATGCATTGTATTGGGTTTCATTGCCATACATATCTTTTTTTTAAAATGTAAATGCGCGCATGTTATTTACTTTAATATCTATAATTGTCATGACATTGAGATTCAATAAATTTTTTTAAGTATTCATTCTAATGGATAGTGCAACAAATTTTGTGTAAATTCTAATTCTCGTAAATTGATTACTGTATTTATT
>JABUSD010000429.1 GCA_021442845.1 Holdemanella sp. | reverse complement strand
TATTGATATTCATATACCTAGGATCAAGGGATAAATATGATTAAATTATATGCAAGTGATTTAGATGGGACTTTATTCAATGGAAGTCATACGACTGATGATTTTGTCGTAGAAACCATTCAGAAGATTCATGAAAGTGGAGCCACTTTTAGTATTGCTACAGGTAGGGATATGCATGCATGCCGTTGTTTGTCTTTACGCTTAAATGAGTTAAAAGGCTATATCATTGCCCAGAATGGAGCATTGATTATGACAATGGATCGTAAAGTTCTTTATAAGAATCCATTGGATAAGGAAATTGTTCGCTTATTATTTAAGACATTTCCTAATGCCCGTTTTGAATGTACTGGATTTGATACGATGTATATTCGTTATGACAGGGATTATTATTATAATCGATTGTTGAAAAAGGGAAGATATCATGTCGAAACGATGGAAGATGTATTACAGAAAACATCCGATTGTGTTTTTGGATTAAGGGATGAAGAGATTCTTGAAAAAGAGATTTTAAAGATTAACTTATATTTAAATTCGGATGAGGATGCATCCATCTATGATCAGTTTTTAGAAGAATATAAGGATATCGTTTCCAATGGATCCAGTGAACACAATCTGTATGAATTTACAATGGTGAATGTGAATAAGGCAAGTGCCATTCGAAAACTAATGGAAATATTAGATATTGAAGAACATGAAGTGGCTGTCTTTGGAGATGGAGGCAATGATGTCGCCATGTTAGAGGCATTTTCAAATAGTTATGCACCAAAGGAAGCTATGGAATGTGCTTATAAGGCAGCAAAATTTCATCTTGGAAGCTATAAAGAGCATGCCGTCTGTAAACAGATTCAATCTATGTTAGAAGCTAAGGAATAGTTCCTTAGTTTTTTTATGGATTTCATTATCTTCTTTGAAAGCCTTTACTTTGTATGGTAGAATACTTAGGATAAGTTTACTATGGTTGTACATAGTATTTTTGAAAGGAGAAAGAGTATGAAGTTAGCTACTTTTCTGGGTGGTGTTCATCCATATGATGGAAAAGAACTGACAATGGATAAAGAAATTGTCAAGTACCTACCAAAAGGGCAGTTGGTATTCCCTGTACAACAAGGAATCGGAGCTCCAGCAAAACCAGTCGTTAAAAAAGGTGATGAAGTTTTGATGGGACAGATTATTGCCGAAGCTGGTGGTTTTGTATCTTACAACATCATTAGCTCTGTTTCAGGTAAAGTCGTTGGGATTGAACCAAGACTTACACCAACTGGGTCAATTGTAGATTCTATCATAATTGAAAACGATGGTAACTACACACCTGTTGAGGGATTTGGTGAAAAAAGAGATTACACACAAATGTCAAAACAGGAAATTCTGGATGCCATTAAGGCGGCTGGTATCGTAGGATTAGGAGGGGCTGGATTCCCTGCCCATGTTAAATTATCGCCTAAAGAACCAAAGGATATTGACTATGTTATTGTCAATGGGGCTGAATGTGAACCATATCTAACAAGTGATTATCGCTTGATGGTTGAACAGCCTGAAAGATTAGTCGAAGGATTAAAGATTATCCTATCTTTATTCGACAATGCAAAGGGTGTTATTGGTATCGAAAGCAATAAGCCTTTAGCTATTGAAAAGTTAACCGAGTTAACAAAGGATGAACCAAAAATTACCGTTTGTCCATTAAAGGCAAAATATCCACAAGGTGGAGAAAGAAATTTAGTGTATGCCATTACAGGAAGAAGGCTAAATTCAAAATTATTGCCTGCCGATCTAGGTTGTGTCGTTGACAATGTGGATACGGTTATTTCGATTCAGAAGGCTGTTAGTGAAACAACACCATTAATCAGACGAATCTTTACTGTAACAGGAGATGCGGTTAAAGAACCAAAGAATCTGGAAGTAAAGATTGGTACTAGTTTTGAAGAAATCCTGGAAGAAGCAGGTGGATTAAATCCAGATGCTGAAAAGATGATTGCTGGTGGTCCTATGATGGGATTTGCTTTGACGACTTGTCAGGTTCCCGTTGTCAAGACATCGTCTGCTCTATTATGTCTGAAGGAAGATGATGTTTCGCGTAATCGTACAACAGGATGTATCCGTTGTGGTAAATGTGTAGAAGCTTGTCCTTCACATCTTGTACCAGAAAGAATGATGGCTGCTGCTGAGCGCCATGATTTAGAATATTTTGTTGCCTTGAATGGTATGGAATGCTACGAATGTGGAAGTTGTGCTTATATCTGTCCAGCTCGTAGACCACTTACTCAAGGATTTAAGATGATGAGAGCTGCCGTTATGGCAGAGCGCAGAAAAGCGCAACAGAAGAAATAGGAGGGGAACGAAATGAAATTACAATTATCATCTTCACCTCACGTTCGAAGTAGTGATAGCACACGCAGCATCATGTACGATGTAATCATCGCCCTGATTCCTGCAACTGCAATTGGTGTCTATCGTTTTGGTATCTACTCGGCAGCGATTTTAGCTGTAGCCGTTGGATTTGCCGTTCTTTCTGAATATATGTATCAGAATTTGACAAACCAGCCAGTAACAATCTTTGATGGTAGTGCGGTTGTAACCGGGTTGATGCTTGGATTGAACTTGCCACCAACAGTACCACTATGGATTCCTGCTTTAGGAAGTATGTTTGCCATTGTTGTATGTAAACAGTTCTTTGGTGGTTTAGGAAAGAACTTCATGAACCCTGCCTTAGGAGGTCGTATCTTCCTGTTGATTTCCTTTACAGGAATTATGTCAAACTTCGCTTTGGATGCATCATCAGGTGCGACACCATTATCAGCTCTTCTAGCTGGTGAAGCGGTTGACATTCCAGCCTTGCTTGTTGGATTCAAGATGGGTGTTATCGGTGAAGTATCGGCTTTAGCTGTTATTATCGGTGGTATCTACTTATTGGTTAAACGCATTATCACTTGGGAAATCCCAGTGGCTTATATTGGATCATTTATCTTATTTATCGGTCTATTCGGTGACAAAGGATTTAATTTGACATATATCCTTGCACAGTTATTTGCCGGTGGTTTGATGCTTGGGGTATGGTTCATGGCAACTGACTATGTAACAAGTCCAATTACACAGAATGGTAAGATTATCTATGGTGTATTCATTGGATTGATTACTGGACTTCTTCGTATTTATGGAGTTGCAGCCGAAGGTGTATCCTATGCCATCGTAATGGGTAACTTATTAGTTCCATTAATTGAAAAGGTAACAATTCCAAAACCATTTGGATTTGGAGACAATGGCTATAATAGAAATGAAGAATTGGCTGGTCCAATCTCATATCGTCCTGCGATTAACTTAGCTGTAATTACATTGATTTCTGGTCTTTGTCTAGGTCTTGTATATCAGGTTACACAAGAACCAATCCGCAAGGCAGAAATGGAACAGGAAACAGCTGCATTTGCGGTTGTTTGTCCACAGGCTGCATCCTTTGATGAAGCAACCGATATCATGGACAAAGCAGATAGCTTAAATGGTAAGTTTGGTGATGTAGTCATCGACAAAGCGTATGCAAGCTTAGATGAATCAGGTAAAGTTAACGGATATGTAATCGTTGTGACAACAAATGAAGGATTCGGTGGAACAATCCAGACAGCTGTTGGATTGGATGCAGAAGCAAAAGTAACAGGTATCCATTTCTTATCAATTGCTGAAACAGCTGGTCTTGGTATGAATGCAGATACAGATGACTTCAAGAACCAGTATGTTGGTAAAGCTGTTGAAAACTTTACAGTGACAAAGGATGGAGCAAAAGCTGACAATGAAATCGATGCGATTTCTGGAGCTACATTCACATCGAATGCTGTCACAAATTCTGTTAATACGGCAATTTCCGCTGTTCGTGCGGTAGTTGGATAGGAGGTGCTGGTATGAATAAGTATGTTGAACGTATTTATAACGGTGTCGTAAAAGAAAACCCAACATTCATCTTGATTTTGGGTATGTGTCCTACACTTGCTGTAACTACATCCGTTTCGAATGGATTTGGTATGGGTGTTTCGACAATGGCCGTTCTGATCCTGTCAAACTTTGTGATTTCACTACTTCGTAAAGTGATTCCAGATAAGGTTCGTATTCCAGCCTATATCGTTGTTATCGCATCGCTTGTAACAATCGTTGAATTGCTGATGAAAGCGTATGTTCCTGCCCTAAGCGCATCATTAGGAATCTATATTCCATTGATCGTTGTAAACTGTATCATTCTTGGTCGTGCGGAAGCCTATGCAGCTAAAAATGATCCAATCCTTTCTATCTTTGACGGATTAGGAATGGGACTTGGATTTACAATCGCATTAAGCCTTATCGGTTTATTCAGAGAATTGTTTGGAAACGGAACAATCCTTGGTATGCGTATCATGCCAGAAGGATATCAGGCGGTTATGATTCTTACAAAAGCACCTGGTGCATTCCTTGTACTAGGAAGCTTAATCGCTATTCTTAACGCATTAAAGATTAAAAATAACTCTAGCAAGAAGGTAGAAGGATGTCACGGAGACTGCTGTCATTGTACTATCACTTGCATCAATAATAAGGAAGAGGAGGCTTAATTATGTCAGAATTAAT
>JABUSD010000160.1 GCA_021442845.1 Holdemanella sp. | reverse complement strand
AATCAAACATGGATTTTGCGTTTTTCAGATTGCTTGTATCAAAACTAGCTAAATTCAGATTTGTTATAGATTTGCAATCGCCAAACATAGAACTCATATCCGTTACATTGGTTGTATTAAAATTTGATAGATCAATGGAAGACAGCTTTCCACAAAGACTGAACATACCTGACATATTGGTTACATTGGAAGTATCCAACCCAGATAGATTAACAGATTCCAGATTCGAGCAGTTTCTAAACATATGATATAAGGATGTGGCCCCTGTAAGTTCAACCGTTGCGCTTGTAATCTGTGAAGCATATGTTAGCCATGGAGCCGTTCCTGACCAGTTTCCTGTACCCGATATAACAAGTTCATTATCCGATGTAATGCGCCATGAAACATTTTTGCTGATATCACTTGCGATATCCGTATCTGCATTTGTTTCAGGAACAATTGTTTCCTCTGCTTCAATTGTCTGTTCTTCTTCAATGACAGGTTCCTCTGTAGGAACAACATCTTCTGTTTTCTGTTCTTCTTCAACGACAACATTTTCTGTTGGATTTTCTTCGGCAAGAACAGGAAGGGATACAAACTGCATAATCATCGATGCAGCTAATAGTGTTTTTATCTGTTTTTTCATAATAATCACTCTCCTTATCTTTTATGATAGAACAAATGGAATGATTGCACATCACTAATATTAGTGATTTAAAAAAGAAGATGATTTCTCATCTTCTAGCGTAATGTCTTCTTTCCGTATGTCTTTTCCCAGTTTGCAGTGAATTCTTTTACGGCATTGTTTGTGTTTTCGTTGTTGAATAATTGTGCCATGACATCCACTGGAACAGTACAAGCACCAATTCCATTCAACATCAATTCACGTACCTGGCTAGCGTTCTTAAAGGAAGCGGCTACGATTTCGGTATTGTATCCATAGTTATCGATGATTGTCTGCATATTGATAACTTCATCCACACCATTTCCATAGTAGCACATTCTATTTACATATGGTGCTAAGGCATCAGCGCCTGCATGCATAGCTAGATAAGCCTGATCCATAGAATAGATTGCTGTAGCTAGAATCTTGATTCCTAATTTGTGAACAGTCTTGATGGCTTTTAAACCTTCGTTTGTTACAGGAATCTTGATATAGATATTCTTCTTTCCAAGTGTTGATAACCATTTCGCATCTTCAACGATTCCTTCATAATCTTCGCTGACTGCCTGTACATATAAAGCCTGGTCTTCATCAAGAATTTCAACGATTTCCTTTAATACATCTACATATGGCTTACCACTTTTTGTGATGATTGTAGGATTTGTAGTAACTCCATCTAATGCTAAATAGTCATTGTAATATCGGATTGCGGTAGTATCTGCTGTGTCTAAAATTAATTTCATAATGTCCTCCTAATTTCCACCAACAACGGTTTTAAATCCTTTTTCTTCAAATAATACTTTTATCTTCTCAATCTCTTCATCACTTAATGTTTCTAAGTTATATAGGGAATACTCCTTATCAATGGATTTGTATTTTGCTTCCCCTAATTTATGAAAAGGAAGAAGATGGACTGTATCAAGTCCTATATCTTTCATATACCCTATTATAGCACTTATATTGGCCTTGGTAGCGGTATATGTTGGAATTAATGGGATTCGGATGATGATATTGGCCTCTCTTTTTATCAGTTCATTGATGTTTTCTTTAAACAGATTCATGTCAATATGCAAAATATCCATCGCCTGTTTTTCGTCATATATTTTTAAGTCAATAAGAAATGTATCAATGTTTTCAACAAGCAGATCAATGTCCTTTAAGGGAATGGCCATTGTTGTTTCAACGGCTGTATGAACATGATTTTCTTTTAGTTTTTTTAATAATTGAATCGCAAAGTCCTGCTGCAATAAGAATTCACCACCAGATAAAGTGACACCTCCATGACTTGTATCATAGAATACTTTATCGCGAATGACCTGATTGAATACTTCATCCACACTTTGAAGCATGCCAGCCTGTTCTAATGCCCCAGCCGGACACAGTTCTGGTGTATTCGGGCATTTTCCATTTACTTTAGGGGTACAGTGGATGCATAGCTTTTCTTTATACATAACCTGTGGTTTCATGCTCAATCCTTCTGGATTGGCACACCATGGACATGTAAAAGGACATCCTTTAAAGAAGACGATGCTTCGAATGCCACCTCCATCGTGGATGGAATAGCGCTGGATATTAAAAATTGTCGCTTCCATTATAATATATGCTCGCTTCGATTGATGATATCATCCTGAATCATCTTGGATAATTCAATAAACATGGCGCTATAGCCTGCAACACGAACAACGAGATCCTTATGGTTTTCTGGGTGAAGCTGGGCATCTATTAATGTTTCTCGGGATTGGACATTGAATTGGATATGTTGAATTCTTAAACGATCAAAAGCTTTGATATAAGCCATTAGCTTAAAGATTCCATCGTCTCCTTTCAATGTAGCTGGTGAGAATTTTACATTTAATAGACTTCCATTTGTCGTTAAATGATTGTCTAATTTCGATACACTTAATAAAGACGCAGTAGGACCAAATTTATCTCTTCCTACCATTGGAGATAAGCCACCATCGGCTAATTGTTCTCCAGCCATACGTCCATCCGCTGTGGCACCTACTTTTTCGCCTAATGGAATATGGGCGCTAACCGTATAGCTTCCTGGCTGGAATTTCCCGTTTCGAACATTGTCATATTTAGATACTTCTTCATTGTAGAAGGTTAATAATTCAGCCCCTAAGGTATCCACTTCATCGTTATCATTTCCATATTTTACATATTTATTGATAAAGGATTGTCTTAGGATCTCTTCACCTTCC
Source organism: Holdemanella sp. (assembly GCA_021442845.1). Lineage (GTDB taxonomy): Bacteria > Bacillota_I > Bacilli_A > Erysipelotrichales > Erysipelotrichaceae > Floccifex. Next base: position 1,746 of record JABUSD010000160.1, on the reverse strand, counting down.
CAGTTGTTTTCAAGGATTGTAAGCAAACGGGAATAGGATAATACTTTTTCATCCCAGATAGCTTTTTTCATGACATATAGACTATCACTTAAATTAGGACAGCCAATCCCTTGAACCCCCGAGAAGTTATAGATGGTTCCACCTTCCGTTACATCTTTTCCCTTTTCAATGCATCCATCCATGAAGGTAGATAATAAAGGAATAGGGGATGTATAACGATGGGCTAAATCACAGGCATTGCTTCCAACAACCATATATTGGATATATTTTGAAATGGTCTTTTTAATCTCTTCCTTGAATTCATCATAGGTATCAAATCCATCACGATGTTCCTTCATGGTTACTTCCATGCACTTTAATAGATTAAACATCGCAATATCATGCAATCCATACATCTTGCCGGGAATGCTTAATTCCACACAGCCTACAACGGCATAGTCTCTGGCATCCTTTAAAGAAATGCCACGATTGACAAAGCCATGGATATTGACTTCATCACCAAAAATCTGAGGCAAGCCATTTCCTAAGCGGATCGTTTCACAGGCAGTCTTTAATAAAGTGTTATCAATCGATTCATGCATGCGTACCGATAGATTTGGCTGTGGTAAGCCAATATCCTCATGAAGTTCTAATAAGAAAGTACTCAATGCATTGGATGCATCGTTTCCTTCTTCATTTAAACCACCGACACAGACGGTATATCCACTTGGAAATCCCGCAAAAAACTTCGCACTTTCCTTGCTTCGAATGAATACAATTGTATTTGTCTTCAAGTAGAAACAATCCATCAATTCTTTCATAAAGACAGAATCGTTTTCTTTTAGATAGAATGGATATAGATACTGATCCAGTCTTCCTAAAGAAATGCTGGATGCATTGGATTCATGTTGAAGGATTACACAGAAAAGCCATAACAATTGAATCGCTTCATACAAAGTATCTGGTTTTTCATAGGCAATCTTTTCTAGAATTCCAGATATTTCCTTTAATTCATTTCTTCTTGTTTCATCAATGCAGGATTCAATTTTTATATCCACTTCTTTTTTATAACGAAGAATATATTGGATGGATGCTTCCAAGGTGATAATAGATGCCTTATAGAAATCATTTCCATTATCTTTTTCCTTTACCATATCTAATACTTTTTTAAATCCATTGTTTAATAAAAGTTCAAAGTCAGGAATGATATGTCCTTGTCCTTTATCCGTCTGATTAATCGCAAAGATTTTGGATTTTGTGGCAATGTTCACACTTTCATCTACATGGCTATCATAATAATCCTTTAAACTTCTACCAGCCCAATAGGGATATAAATAATTCTTATAATATTCTTTATCCTCTTTAGAAAATGTAAATGTATCCTGTGGTCTTGTTTCAAAATCATCAATTTCATCGAATATCCAATATGGACTCATTTCAGGGGATAAAACTCCAGCTCTAGGCTTTCTTGTTCGATTTCCAACTAACAAATCATAATCATCAATGATGATTTCATGATTTTCTAATATATGCTGTAACGCTTTGGCACGACGAATAATAGTAGGTTCTCCTTCTGTCATCTTATGACTTTCAGTATAGAGAATCGCTCTTTCTAAATCGACTACACGCTTTGGGCTAAGCATTTCATCTTTAATGGTCTGGCATCGTTTACTTAACATAGATTCACCTCTTATTTTATCTTATTTTATATTGATTTGTATTGATTGTCAACAATGTTTCTTGTTTTGTATTGTTTTATCTTATATA
>JABUSD010000422.1 GCA_021442845.1 Holdemanella sp. | reverse complement strand
ATTCTTTTCTAATTTAGGAATTTCTTCTAAGCGAACAATTTCTCCATCCAATCGAATGCGAACAAAACCTTCCTTCATTAATTTTTCCATATAATCTTTATGGGTACCTTTTTGACCAGATATAACAGGACTTAAAATCGTACATCTTGTCTTATCAGGAAGTTCCATACAGCGATCCACCATTTCCTTGATTGTACTTCCTGTAATCGGTTCATTGTGATGTGGACAATAAGGAATTCCAACACGAGCATATAACAAACGAAGATAATCGTATATTTCCGTTACCGTACCTACAGTGGATCTAGGATTGTTGGATGTCGTCTTTTGATCAATAGCAATCGCAGGCGATAAACCATCAATCTGATCAACATCTGGTTTTTCACTATTACCAAGGAATTGTCTAGCATACGCTGATAGTGATTCCATATATCTTCGCTGTCCTTCAGCATAGATGGTATCGAAGGCAAGGGATGTCTTTCCACTACCTGATACACCTGTCATAATTACTAATTTATTCTTTGGAATATCTAAATTTATGTTCTTAAGATTATTCTCTCGAGCCCCTTTTATCGATATATTTTTTTGATACATACTTCTCCACCTTACACCATATTATACCATAATCAAGTACCTAACCATGGAAAAACACTCTTTTTATAAACTAAAAAAGCGATCCTAAAGATCGCAAATCTACTATATATGACTATTCAAATAAGTCTTTTAAATGTTTCTTTAAGCTTACCGCAATACCTTCATCCCATACAGCTTCCGTTACTTCATCAGCAACATCTTTTGTTTCCTGTACAGCATTTCCCATAGCGATACCTAATTTAGCCCATTTGATCATGGTATTATCATTCTGTGCATCGCCAAAAGAAATACATTCATCCGCTGTAATGCCTAGTTTTACTAAACTTTCTTCCAGTGCATGCACTTTATCAATACCTTTATCGGTATATTCATAATAGAAAGGAGCTGTGAACATCGCATTGCATATATCAACAAACGGTGCATACATTTCTTTATAGTGTTCTTTTAAATATTCTGGTTCTCCAATCACAAGAATCTTATTCAATTCACAATCAGCCGCTTCTTCCAGATCATCCACTTCCATTAACTTATAGTTATTATCATGCGATTCATGACGAACGATATTAATTGCTTCTCCTCCTACATGTACATCGCTATCATATACATCCTTTACAAGAGAATATTCCCCTTTTACAATCAATGGTCGTACATCAAAGTTCTTCATATGATGAAGTATTGATTTACATGTATCCAATGACATTGTCTGATTAAATAAAATTTCATTTGTTTGTACATCTACCACTTTTCCACCGTTAAAACATACACATAATCCATGGTTCTTATCCATTTCTAATTCTTTTGAAAGATGAATCATCCCATTGATTGGTCTACCACTAGCCAATACAAGTCTGATTCCTTTTGATTGTACATATTTTAAAGTTTTTAATGTTTCTGGTGGAATCTTCTGATCCTTTGTGACTAAAGTACCATCGATATCCATAATAATTGCTTTGTATGTCATAATTAATCTCCTTTATTTATATTCTATAATTTATTTATGTTTTTACATCGCTTATATCTTACTTTTTTGTTTAATCTCGGGTAAGTTTATTTACCCAAAGATACTTTTTATACCTTGGATAGACAAAAGGGATTTTCACAATTTCATCGGAACACATGATTATATACACTATCATAACATTCCACTTGAATATGAATAAACCGGCTAATGATAAAGGTATCGCAAAACACCATGTTGCAAAGAATACGCTCTTCATATCATATATTGTATCTCCACCAGCCTGAAAAATACCACATACAACAATGGTGTTAATTGAATATGCAATTACATACAGTGCAGCAAATAACAGCATATAAACCAGATATAATTTTGCCTGATGTGATAACACAAAGAATTTCACCATAAAAGGCCCAAGCATTGCCAATAAGATAGCGTGGACTCCTCCTACTTTAAATGACAGATGACAAAATCTTTTGCCGTATTCTTTTGCCTTATCATACAGGCCTTGTCCAAGGACCTTACCAATCATAATAGCTGCACCCGCAGAAATCCCTTTGCATACACATGTGACCATTTCTAAAGCTACACCTGCAATAGAAGCGGCTGCGGTTGCATCTGTTCCTAAATGCCCCATCATAAATGAATGCATTGAAATGCTTAAACCCCAGGCTAAAGAACTTCCTAATATAGGTAAAGTAACCTTCAGATAATCCCTTATAATTACCCTATCATTCCATCTGATATGATGAAATCCAAAATGAATATTGTCTTTTTTGAAAGATTCATAAACACAATAGGCAAGAGCAAGAAATTCTACAAACACAGTGGAAACCGCAGATCCATTTGCTCCTAGTTTTGGTGCACCAGCTATGCCATATATCAGAAAGAAATCAATTACCATATCAGCAACAAGGGCAATTACAGATATAGTAACGCTCTTCGTTGCTTTTCCTTCTAATTTCATCACAACAAAATAACATTGGGATATTCCAAGAAAAAGATAGGAAAAGCCTACTATTTGCAGATAGGATGAGCCAATTGAAATCAGTTTTGCATCAGGGGTAAATATTAACATTAACCTATCTGGAAAGAATATAGTCAAAACAAAGAATACAATTTCAATGGCAGCTACCCATTTAACCATCATCGCAAACAGGTTTTTCACCATATTCTTATCCCCTTTTCCCCAGTATTGAGCTAACAGCGTTCCACCTCCACCAACAACGGCACCACAAAACAGCATCATCACAAACGATATCTGATTTGCTAATGAAACCGCTGAAACGGAATCCTGAGTAAGCCTTCCTAACATAAGGGCGTCAGATGCACCAATCAAAACAGTAAGAAGATTCTGCAAACCAATAGGAATAGCTAGCGCTAATAATTCCTTTTTAAAAGTTTTATCACTATCCATTATCTCAGTTTTCTTTCCTCTTCCAGATCTTCGGCTGTGATTAATCTTTCCTTGTAATAATACCTCTTATCATTTTCGTTTATTGCCCTGATTACTTTACAGGGATTTCCTGCTGCAACTGCATTAGCCGGAATGTCTTTCACAACTACGCTACCCGCTCCAATTACGCTGTTTTCACCGATGCTTACGCCTGGACATATAGTTACATTTGCTCCTATCCAGCAGTTGTTTTCAATTGTTACAGAATCTGTGTACATATACTCTCGCATAGAAGGATTGATTGGATGTCCCACTGTTGCGATGGTTACTGCAGGGCCAAACATAACTCTATCACCTATCCTGATTTTCCCATCATCAACAAAGTTACAATTAAAATTGATGTATGTCATTTCTCCTATTTCTATGTTTGTTCCATAGCAACAATAGAAAGGCGGCTCAATCCATGCTTTGCATTCCTTTCCGAACAATTCTGAAAAAAGTTGCATCCTCTCTGGAATCTGATCGGGTCCCATTGCGTTAATCTTTGTAAGAAGCCTTTTGCACTTAATCCTATCCTCAGGAAGACCCTCACAATAATCCGTAAACAACTTCCCACTATGGATACGCTCGCGCATTGTCATACATTTAACACCTCCCTTGTTTTTATTTCACACAAACAATATAATATAATTATCGTATAAATTATATTATATTTGTACATATTTTATAGGATTATCGTAAATATTATGAAAAAGAACATTCCCATCATGAATGATGATAGCGAAATAGTTCGCTACAACAACATAAACATCCCCTATTATGTGGCCGAAGGAAGACTCTTCTGGTTTGATAACCATAAAGCAATCTGTCATTGGCATAACGATTTTGAAATTATACGAATCATCTCTGGTCATATGCATTATTATATTGATGGCAAAGAAGTGTTATTAAACACAGATGATATTTTGCTGGTGAATTCAGAGCGTATGCATTACGGCTATGGAAATACCAATGCAGATTGTCACTTTGTATGCTATCTTATCAACCCTATGCTCCTTGCATGCAACAATTCATTCCTCTATGAAAAAATAATCCAGCCAATCATCCATTGTGGTATAACACATTGGATTTTAGATAATCAATATCCTGCCCATCAAAGTGCGCTTAGCCTACTTGATACCATATTTACCATCAATAATGATAAAACAAATTGTTATGAATTTCAGACAGTCCACCTTTTTCATAGCTTTATCTATGAGTTCTACACGACTGCATCGTTTGTCATCGATGGTTCAGCAACATCCGTTGACCAGACACTATTAAGAAAAATGATTCTATATATCCATCAGAATTATAAATATGACATTCAAATTGAAGATATCGCCAATAGTATAAATGTATCAAGAACTACCTGTTGTAAATTATTCCGAACAATTAGCAGCACTCCTATTCAATTTCTTAACCAGTATCGACTGGAGCTTGCTTATAATTTGATTATTCGTTCTGAAATGAATATTACAACGATTGCACATGAAGTTGGATTTAACGATTCAGGCTACTTCACAAGACGATTTAAACTTAAATACGGTATTTCTCCAAAAGAATTATCAAAATCATTTAAATAGAATTTCGATGTTAATTACCCCCCCCCTT
>JABUSD010000274.1 GCA_021442845.1 Holdemanella sp. | reverse complement strand
CAGATAAGCCAGTATATCCAAGATGGACAGGCATTGAGAAATCAACACCGGTTTTTTCAATTTCCTTGATTAAAAAGTTGTTTCCATTTTTTGAACCTCTTGCCTTGCCAAGAACCTGAACTTCACCTTCTTCAATGCAGATAACGGGCTTGATGGATAATACACCTGCGACAAAGGCCGCTGTTGATGAAATACGACCACCTTTTTTTAGATATTCCAATGTATCAAGAAGGGCAATTAAGCGAACTCTTCCTTTTAGCGATTCAATTTCATCTACGATTTCTTCGATTGTCTTTCCTTGTTCAATCAAATCAATCGCACGATCAATTAAAATCTGTTGTCCTAACGTAACGGTCTTGCTGTCGATAACCCATACTTTCTTATCGGCATCACTGGCCGCTAATACAGCACTCTGGTAACAGCCAGATAATTTAGAACTGATACAAATCGTAAGGACATCATATCCTTCTTCGATCGCATTGTTGAAACAGGTAAGATATTCTCCAGGTGCTACTAAAGATGTAGTAGGGAATTCTTCACTTTCAATCAGCTTTTCATAAAACTGTTCCTGTGTGATAGTTACACCATCCTGGTATACTTCATTTCCGAATGTAACATTCATAGGAATGACAGTTACATATCCTCTATAGTTATTTGGCAAATCACTTGCCGATTCTGTGATAATTCGAATGCGCATAGGTAATTCCTCCTTTAATTATCAAATTCCTGCAGGTAATTCTTTAGATTTGTTAAAATGACTTCCATTGAATAGAAAAAGACTTGTTTTTCTTCTTCTGTTAATCCAGATCCACCAAGGGCAAGAATCGCATCCACGCGTTCATTGATTCTTTCATAAATCTGCTTTCCGCTTTCACTTAAGAACAATTTAGAACGATATGTCTTTTCATTTTTGTTATGGTAGATGAGTCCGTTTTCAATTAATTGGGATACAGTTCTTGATACAGCTGCCTTATCCTCTTTACATAGAGTTGTCAATTCCGATGAAGTCAACCCTTCTTCATTGCTTCCAAGATAACGCATTACCATGACATGGTTAGCACGAAGACCATATTGCTTCATCTCAAAATCCTTGATTTTCTGTAGACAACGGTTTAATTCCAATACATTTCCCGCAAATAATTCAAATCTAGTATTCATAGTTCCTCCAAGATGTTGATTTATCAACATTTATACTATACATAATATTTGTTGATAAATCAACATCTTTTTTATAAACTATCCACTGTTGAAAATATATATTCTCCTACATGACTTCTATATTTTTATCCTGATGCTTTGTAAACTGTTCTTTCTTAATAAGAGTGAGGTTCTCATTCCATAAAATGAAATCCTTGTCAGGGAGTATTTCTGCCAACAGGGCAGTGGCGGCATATCTGTGTTATTCATAAGAATAGTGAGTTGCCCTCCTACTGATCAAAGTAGATTCAGAGCTAATTTTTCCGAGAAAAGCAAAAAAAAGGATAAGCCGAAATACTCAGCCTATCCCTGTGCATTACTTTTATTCTTCTTACTTCTTCTTCCCGAAGATATCTTCTATAAAAGTATCAATAAACATAGTAAATGCTACACCCGTCCAGAAGTCTTCTTTATTTTTCTTCCTCTGATTCCTTAACAATTCTGAATTGTCTACCGTCTGTTCCTCTATCCATTCTGAATTGTCTTCCGTCTCTTCTTCTATCCATTCTGAATTGTCTTGTGTCTGTTCCATTCGCTTAAGTGTTGCCTCATCTACGCATAGTTTCATCATAAAAATATCGTACTCATCAAAGCGTATCCCTTCGTCCATTGCTCTGTTTGCAAGTCTGGAAGCAACCGACTTCTTGGTAATGCTGCTGATGACATCCGCAACCTCATCGTGCGGACCTAAATTTGATAATCTCGATACATACTTTTCTCGCGTCGTATCTGCCCAGAAGTAAAATTCGTCGTAGTACTCCTCCCATGTTAATGGTCTCATTCACGAATCACCGCCTTTAAAATGATAATAGTAGCTATTTCAATTATATACTAAACCACCAACAGTTTTTAGACTTGGTTGTATATCTTTTCCATGCTGATGATACAGATGCTAGTACTTTTGCTTATGAAATATTATTAGTGCCTGTCCTAAAAATACTAAATATGGATTTATAAAGGATAGCCCTAATAAACTTATCAAGTACAAAACAAATACAATTTATAAATAATAAAAAGGTGTTCACCCACTAAAGTGAACACCTTTTCTGTATTAGGAGGAAATCCCTAGACGAATTCAACGTCGTAATCGCTAATGTTTTCAACCATGTCTTTAATGATCTTCTTTGCATTTTCTTCTGCTTTATCATATAGTTTGCTTTTATCTGCTTCTTCTAATCCCATTGCTTTGCATTCAGCTAAAAGTTCTTCATATTGAGTAGAATTGATTGGATTAAAAGTGTTATTCTTTTCTTTAAAATCACAATTGATTAATTCATTGCTATTGATTTTTACTTCTGGAAGAGTAATACAGATTTTTCCATTCTTTACATTCATTTCAATATCTTCTAGATTGTAACCAGCTTTAATAATTCCATTGCAATCTAATTCAAGATAGTTTTTAGTGAAAGGAATTGCATATTCATCAAATAACCAGAGAGGTTCTTCATATGCTCTTTTTACAGAATATTCTTCTTCATAAGTTGAAATCTCAGCGAGTTCTTTAATTGAACTTTTAATTTCATTTAATACAAGAATTGCTTTTGTTGTTTTCCCTGGAGGAATTAATCCATCGCTTGCTTCTACGATATTATTTGATTTTGGGATGTATTTCCAGCCAACATATCCACCAGCTACTAATAGTGCAATTACAAATACTGCAAAAGTAATTCTTTTAATCTTTTTCATTTAAATCCTTCCTTTCTTTGGTTTTCTGTCTTAATTAAATTTGCCTCAAGGCCAATATCTTTGGAATATGTATTTCTTTTCTTTATCTTTTCGATTAGTCTAATGGCTAGAATTCTTTCTTTTACGCGCATATTGTTTCCTTCTTTATGGCTATATTATAGGAATAATTTCATAGATTAAACATGATGGAAAAAGCAGAATAACTTATCTTATTCCTATATTTTTCGCAAAATAAACACCTTTATTTCCCATATAAAAACACTCCTCATGGAGTGTTCTAGTTATTTATTATTCTTGATACGATTGTATTCATCGATATTGATAGTTCCATTGACAAGCATGTTTTCAGACCATAGCTGTAATGTTTCAATGTTAATGGACAACTTTTCTAATTCTTCCTGAATCTTGATAAAATCAGCTATTTCTTCAGATGATATATGACTATCCGCTGCGATTTCAATGAAACGTTCCTGTTTATGCTGTATTTTATTCAAGGATGAAAGCATTTCTAATACAATAGAAGATAAATCCTTTATTTTAATGGCAGGAACATATTGCAAGCCAATCGGACATTGATTGGCACAATAGTAGTTGCATAATGATGGATTTTTATAGACAGTTGCCATCTCTAATACTTCATCAGGACGAGGATTGGATTTTTCATTTTCAATCTTTTCTAACCTTTCGGGAGAAATCCATCCAAGTGCTAAGCTTGCTTTTTCTCTGGATAATCCTGTTTCTTCACGACTAAGATGATAGATTGTTTTATTTTCCTTTGTTGATAGTTTTCCCATAATTACATCACCTGTTTACATTATACACTATTTTATCTATTGGTTAATCCTTTCAATAAGTCACTGATTTTACCAATCATCTTCGCATTAAGTCTATATCGATTTGTTGTATGTATTTTAGTCCATTCATAATCACCGCATCCAATTCAGTCTGTTTATCTTTAAATGTTATAGGAACATTTGTAAACAGGATATCATCTTCTCTAAGAATGGATTGTATGATATCTATACCAGCCATTTCTCCTATATTTCCAACTATTTTTTCTGGAGTTATAGTAGGTCTTCTTACTGAAGGTGTAGAAGGACTATATAAAAGAAAGATAAGTCAAATGAATATGAATATAAGAAAAAGAAATATCATAGTTAGAATCCTTTCTTTATTTCCTATATAAATGAGAATTACTTGTTTTTTGAAACTAAAGTTTTAATTAAATACTTAACAATTAAAAGAACCAAGAATATGACAAGGAAACTGAAGATAAAAGAAAAAAAGTCAAATCTAGCTGAATAACTATTATGCTGGTCTTCTGTCATTGCATAAATTGAAATAAAACGAACACCTAAACCATAATCAATAGTAATTTCACCACCATACATGGTATAGAATACAATTAATAAACGATTATTGATAGTTGCATACATATAATTGATACCTGTTAAGATAACATCAATAACAAAGGATAGAAGGATTAATGATTTGATTTTCATATGTTCATACCTCCAAACCCATTATAACAAGACCATTGATTCGATTACAATTTCAATTCCATATAATAATCGGCACTCGATTTTTTAGGGGGTGTATTAAAATTTAAGAAATAAATCAAAAGATTAGGAAAGGATTATTATGAAGAAATTTTTAAAACTACTGGTTGTTGCATCAACGATGTTTGCACTAGCAGGATGCGGTGGTTCATCATCTACATC
>JABUSD010000076.1 GCA_021442845.1 Holdemanella sp. | reverse complement strand
AATTTTAATACCTTCTTTCTTTATTGTTGAAAAATAAACTTTTCCATTCTTATCACATAATTTTGATACAACTTTATTATAATATGTTTCCATTGAAAGAATGGCTTGGAATATAATATTATTTATATTGTTAGGAGATAATATGCTTCAGATTAAAAATATACGAAAAAAATATATAACAGGGGAACTTGAACAAATCGCATTGAATGATGTTTCTTTAAATTTAAGAGACAATGAATTTGTTGCGATTTTAGGGCAATCAGGTTCAGGTAAGACAACATTGTTAAATGTAATTGGTGGATTGGATCGTTATGATAGCGGGGATCTGATTATCAATGGAATATCCACAAAGGATTATAGTGATAGAGATTGGGATTCCTATCGAAATCATACAATCGGATTTGTATTCCAGTCGTATAATCTGATTCCACATCAGACAATTCTTTCCAATGTTGAATTGGCTTTGACAATCAGTGGGATTTCTGGAAGCGAAAGAAGACAGAGGGCGATAAAGGCTTTAGAAGAAGTAGGATTAGGGAACCAGCTTCATAAAAAGCCAAACCAGATGTCAGGAGGACAGATGCAGCGTGTTGCGATTGCCCGTGCATTAGTGAATAATCCGGACATTCTTTTAGCGGATGAACCAACGGGGGCACTAGATAGTGAGACAAGCTTGCAGGTTATGGATTTATTGAAGGAAGTGGCCAAAGACCGCCTTGTTGTCATGGTAACTCACAACCCTGAATTAGCCCAGCAGTATGCGACGCGTATTGTACGATTAAGCGATGGAAAGATTATCGATGACAGCGATCCGTTAATCATTGATGAATCCAATATGGAAAAGCCAACCCATAAGAATATGGGAAAAGCCTCTATGTCCTTTTTGACGAGTCTTGCTTTATCGTTTAATAACTTAAAGACAAAGAAGGGAAGAACTTTTTTGACATCCTTTGCGGGTTCTATTGGAATTATCGGTATTGCCTTGATTCTTTCTCTATCCAATGGAGTAAATACATACATTCGCAATATTGAAGAGGATACATTATCCGAATATCCAGTGACAATCATGTCATCAAATTTTGATATTTCTTCCATGATATCGATTTCAGCGGATGTGGATACAGAACAAAAGGAAACAGATGTTAGGGAAAGAAGAACGATTTCATCGCTGTTCTCACAGACAAAGAAAAACGATTTGAAATCATTAAAGAGTTATATTGAAAGCGACAAGAGTAAGATTCATAGTTATTCCAATGCGGTAGAGTATTCCTATTCGATAACGCCGCAGATTTATCGTGTGGATGAGGATAAATATAAATGTGTCAATCCAAATGATTCGTTTTCAGAATTGAATAATACATATGGCGCTTTATCTACGAGCATGCCATACAATGTATTCTATTCTTTGCCGGAAAATGATACTCTTTATAAGACCCAATATGATGTCCTGGAAGGAAGATGGCCAGAAAACAACCATGAATTGATATTGGTATTAAGCCCAGATAATCATGTTAGCGATATCATGCTGTATACGCTAGGAATCAAGGATGATGATGAATTAGAACTTCTGATGAAGGAATTCAAAGAAGGAAAAGTGACTAGTGAAGTTTCTAATGCAGGAAAATATAAATATTCTGATTTTGTTGGAAAGAAATTCAAACTTGTTGATGTGGCAAGTACATATCAATATGATTCAAAGCGCAATTTATATGTCGATAAAAGCGATGATGCATCCTATATGAATCAGGTATTGAATGATTCAATAGATTTGGAAATCGTAGGTATAGTCAGAAAGAATGCCAATAGCAAGGCAGGTATGTTGTCTACAGGTATTCTATATCCGTTTGATTTGCAATATGAAGTCATTGAAAATGCAAAGAATAGTGAAATTGTTAAAGCCCAGATTAGCAATCCAGAGATTAATGTCTTTACAGGAGAAAAATTTGGAGAAGGAGAATCTGGATTTGATTCGCTATTTGATATTGATACAAGCGCCTTATCAAGTGTATTCAGTGGAATGTCTTTGGATAGCAATCTATTTGGCAATATTGACTTTTCAAATGTAAATATTGATTTATCTGATCTGGATATCGATTTATCTGGTTTAGGAAATATCGATTTCAAGCAGTTAGCTTCTAATATTACTGTTGAAATCAGCAAAGAAGGCGTACAGGATATGTTTGAACATGTCTTGAAAAGCTATCTTGATTATGCATCAAAAGATCCTTCAACCAATTATCAGAAGTTGCCACAGGCTATCCAGGAATATCTGAATTCAGAAGAAGCAAAGACAATTTTGAGAACCAATATGGAAGCCATCATTGCTAACCATTATCAGGCACCTACACAAGCGGATATGCAGGCATTCTTAAATGATGTTGTAGGTGGATTTGAAGTATATATGCAGAATTATCCAGAGGCACAGATGAGTGATTTATCGACATATTTGACTGCCTATTTGAATCAGCCGGATGTACAGGCAAAAGTTTCTGCATTTATTACAGGCTTTAATATTTCTGCGATAACACAGGCAGAAATTGATGCGATGTCAACAGCTATATTAAATGGATATAACACATATGCCGCTCAGCACAATCTACCCGATCCAACAAAACTGATGGATTCCTTTAATGCATATATTGAAAGTGAAGCAGGAAAACAGGCGATTTTAGATGGATTAAATAAAGCAGTTGATGTAGAACAGTTAAAGAAAGATTTAGCAAATGTATTAAAGGATGCCATGGGACAGTTATCCGGCTCTATGGAAAAAGAAATTAATATTATCATGATGAAACTGGTTGAACAGATTGGTTCTTCTATGGGAGGGGCATTAGGAAATATGACAAGTGCCTTTGGTAATCTGTTAAACTTTGATACTAGTTCTTTTAGTAATATGTTTAAAATGGATATGGATGAAAAGGAATTGCAGGAAGTCATGATGGCCATGATGTCAGGTGGGGAAACTTCTTATAATGGAAATCTGACTAAATTAAATTACTGTGATATTAACGATCCAACCCAGATTTTAATCTATCCTAAGGATTTTGATAATAAGACATTCATTATTGATGAATTGGATGCATATAACGAAAAGATGGCGAAAGTTGACCAGGATAAAGTGGTAGGCTTTACTGATTATGTAGCAACTTTAATGTCATCGGTAACGGATATCATTGATAAGATCAGTTATGTATTGATAGCCTTTGTTGCGATTTCTCTGGTTGTTTCTTCTATCATGATTGGAATCATTACATATATCTCTGTATTAGAGCGTACAAAGGAAATTGGTATTCTAAGAGCAATAGGTGCATCAAAAGCGAATATCAGTCAGGTATTTAATGCAGAGACATTCATTATTGGCTTATTTGCTGGAATTCTTGGAATTGTCACTACTTTATTACTATTAATACCAGGAAATATCATTATTCATAAGATAACCGATGGAAATGAAATCAGTGCTATCCTGCCATGGGGAGGAGCTATCATATTGATTATCATCAGTGTTATTTTGACAATGCTTGGTGGAATCATTCCATCAAAAGCAGCGGCAAAGAAAGATCCGGTTACAGCTTTACGAACAGAATAATTAGGCATTATCAATTCGATAATGTCTTTTTTATGATAGAATAGAGTCTAAGGAGGGATTTCGATGAAAGAATATACATTTGACGTTGAAAGAACGAAAAAGGAAGTCATTGCATGGATTCAGGATTTCTTTGAAAAAAATGGGCCAGGATGCAATGCGATTATTGGTATTTCGGGTGGAAAAGATAGTTCTGTTGTAGCAGGACTTTGTGTAGAAGCCTTAGGAAAAGATCGTGTTATTGGTGTGCTGATGCCATGCGGTGTACAGAAGGATATTTCAGCATCAAGAAAGCTTGTTGAGCATTTAGGGATTCGCAATGTTGAGGTTAATGTTGAAGCAGCTGTTGTTGGTTTGACACAGGCAATTGAAAATGGAAAATGCGAAAACATGGATCCAGTGGAATTTACAGTGCAGACAAAGACAAATTTGCCACCAAGAATTCGTATGGCTACGTTATATGCAGTCGGACAGAGCATGAATGGACGTGTTGCGAATACATGCAACCTTTCAGAAGACTGGGTAGGCTATTCAACGCGCTATGGAGATGCAGCCGGCGATTTCTCACCATTAGCGAAGTTGACTGTTACAGAAGTAAAGGCGATTGGACATTCACTAGGGTTACCATATGATTTAGTTGAAAAGGTCCCAATTGATGGATTATATAGCGGAAAAACAGATGAAGATAATCTTGGATTTACTTATGCGATGTTAGATACATATATTCGTACAGGCGTGATAGATGACAAGGAAAAGAAAGCGAAAATTGATCGCATGCATAAGATGAATCTATTTAAATTGGAAATGTATCCAATGTTTGATCCAAAGATTGACTTTGCGGTAGACTGGAAATAAAAGGAAATTCGTTTCCTTTTTTTTGTGAAAAAACATGAAAAGGCTTACAAGAAAAAAGTTAAAAAAAAGTTTGACTTTAGTATTTAAAAGGTGTTATTATATTCAAGCGTGAGATGAAAATCTCGTGGACGATCTTTGAAAACTGAACAGGAAAGCAAAACAAGAAGCAAACGTCAATTCAAGAT
>JABUSD010000037.1 GCA_021442845.1 Holdemanella sp. | reverse complement strand
GTATGATTTGCTTCAAGGAAGCAGAAGATGATAAACTTGCGCGTCAGTTATCATGGTTAGGCATTAATAAGGATACATACGCCAGATCGAATAAGGGTACATACTCATGGAAATATGACGTGGATCATGTGGGCTATAAATACGGCGGAAATGCAATTATGGCAGCGATAGGACTTGTTCAGCTCAAGTATCTTGATGAAGAAAATGCCAGAAGAAGAGAAATAGTTGAAAAATACAATGCAGCATTTGCCGGAAACGAAAGGATTAAGGTTGTGGGTGCACCACACTCAGATGAGTGCTCCTACCACATTTATGAGTTAATCGTTCCGGACAGAGAAAAAATGCTTGTTGACCTCCAACAGCAGGAAATATATTGTGGTGTACATTATAGAGACAACATTGAGTACAGTATGTACAGATATGCTGAAGGAACCTGCCCGGTTGCGAGAGAAGTAAGTGAGCATATAATCACATTACCACTGCACATGTGGTTGACAGATGAGGATGTGGACATTATATGCGAAGCTGTTATAAAAAGTGTTAATAGCATGAAGTAATTTAAGCTAAGGGTGCAAACTTGTAGTAATACTAAGATTTACACCCTTATAATTTAGGAGAAAATCAAGTGGAAGATTTTATATATGTGAGTGAAGAAACGCTAAGATCGTTTTGTGTTTCAGCACTAAAAAAGTGTGGAATGGACAATGACGACGCAAGCACAATGTCAGATGTATTAGTAACTGCTGATAAGTGGGGAATTAATACTCATGGTGTGAGGAATCTATACGGGTATCTGCAAAAGAAAGAGGCAGGAGGAGTGTCCTTTACTGAGAAACCACAGGAAATTGTTTCGTTACCCTCACTGTCTGTTATAGATGCGAATAATTGTATGGGATATATATCTTCTGCTTATGCTATGGATATTGCCTGCAACAAGGCAAAAGAAAACGGAATTGCAATTTCTATAGTTAAAAACAGCAGCCATAACGGTGCTATCGGATATTATGCAAACATGGCCGCAGCAAGAGGAATGATCGGATTCGCAACAACGAATGTGGATAAAAAGATGGGAATTCCCGGGGCAAAAGGGATAGTAATGGGCCATAATCCGTTTGCAATGGCTGCACCGGCAGAGTCAATTCCGTCAATCATTCTTGATATTTCATCAAGCAATGTGGCAAGCCTGAAAGTGCTTAGAGCTAAAGACAATAAGGAAGAAATACCTGATAATTGGATTTCTGATAAAAATGGACTCCCGACGACAGATCCATCAAATTATCCGGACGAAGGAGCATTATTGCCGTTTGGCAATCATAAAGGATACGGAGTGGCATTATTCATAGAAATAATCACAAGTGTAATTACAGGTATGGCTCCAAGCACAAGTGATAGTGTGAAAAGCTGGTGCTTTGATATGGATGAGCCTAACAATGTGTGTCATGCATTCATTGCAATCAACCCAGTGCTGATTGATACAGAGGGTATCTTTAAGGATAATGTTGATAAATTAATTGATGATATACACAAGTCGCCTAAGGCAGATGGTACTGATAGAATAACTGTACCGGGGGAAAGAATGTGGGATAATTATCAAAAGGCTGAGGAAAAGGGAATAAAACTTTCAAGAGATATTATTTCTGAATTAGATAAAATATCAGAAAAATTTGATATGAACTACATCGAACGTGAGGATAAACAATTATGAAAAAAATGTTATTTGTAAACGGAAACTACAATGATATTCCGTTAATAGATGCAGCGCATAAGTTGGGATATTATGTTATAACATCAGGAAATGATCCTAACGGTGAAGCACACGAGTTTGGTGATGAATATTGTCCATGTGATTATTCTGATAAAGAGGCTATACTCAGGCTTGCAATCGAAAAAAAAGTTGATGCAATTTGTTCATGCGGCAATGATTTTGGCGCTACAACAGCAGCCTATGTATGTGAAAAACTGGGCCTTCCGGGACATGATAGCTACAGTACCAGCAAGTGTTTCCACGAAAAAGACGAGTTTAAAAAGATGGTAAAAGAACTTTCACTACCATCACCATCATCCAATGCATTCCTTGACATAAAAGATGCGCTGGAATTTGCGAAAGAAACGAACTATCCTAAAATTATTAAACCGGTCGATCTAGGTGGCGGAAAGGGTATTTCCGTTGCCAACTCTTATGAAGAAGCAACAAAGTCTATAGAAGAGGCATTTAATAGATCGAAACTTAA
Source organism: Holdemanella sp. (assembly GCA_021442845.1). Lineage (GTDB taxonomy): Bacteria > Bacillota_I > Bacilli_A > Erysipelotrichales > Erysipelotrichaceae > Floccifex. The sequence continues at coordinate 2,401 of JABUSD010000037.1, read as the reverse complement.
ACACATTGTAATAGAAGACTACTTAAAGGGAACAGAACACGGATTTATTTGTTTTATAAAAGACAAAAAAGTTGTTTTTGATTACTCTACAAATGATTATTCGTACTTAAATCCTTATATGGTGTGGATAGGAACCGGCTATCCGGCAGACAGATACGAAGAAATAAGGAGCGGGATAATCAGCGATGTGGAAAAGATGGCCGAGCTTAAGAATATGGCAGATGGATTTCTCACCATACAGTATATTTTGAAAGACGGTAAGCCATACTATTTAGAAACAATGCGTAGATGTCTGGGAAATCTCCACTTCAAGTGCATTTCAAGAGACTGCGGGCTTAACTTATATGAACTGTTTGTTGCTGCAGAGGCAGGCGAGGATTGTTCGGGATTGTTGAATCAAATAAAGCCTACGGGACTGTTAAGCGGATTTATGGGTTTATATGCCAGTGAAAACGGCACTTTTGATTCTGTTGAGATAGATGAAAAGTTTGATAAATTTATTTTTGAAAAAATGCTTTTAGTTAAAGAAGGATATGTGATAGATGATTATCTGAATGACAAACTGGGCATGGTATGGTTCTCATTTAATAGTAATGAGGAGAGGAATTGGTTCATAAATAATAGACTTGATTTAGTGAATGTTATTACAACGAAGGAGGAATAAAGGTGATTTCATTACTGGACTGTACATTAAGAGATGGTGGGTATGTAAATGACTGGAATTTTGGGCACGATAATATCGTAAACATATTTGAACGTTTGGCAGATTCTCGCGTCGATATGATAGAGATAGGTTTTCTGGATGAGCGAAGGCCGTTTGATAAGAACAGAAGCATTATGCCCGACACCCGTTCTGCCAACGAGATATATGGACATCTTGATAAAAAAAATTCAATTGTAGTAGCCATGATAGATTATGGAACATGCTCCATTGAAAACATACAGGATGTTGAGGATACATGTATTGATGCAATCAGAGTTATCTTTAAGAAACATATTTTTAGAGAGGCTCTGGACTTTTGTGCTGCCATAAAGAAAAAAGGTTATTTGGTATTCGCTCAGATGGTATCTGTTACAAGTTATAGCGACGATGATATGATGGAATTCATTGAGTATGCTAATGGCGTAAAACCGTATGCTGTTTCAATGGTAGATACATACGGACTGACTCATCAGGATAACATAATGCATTATTTCAGCCTGTTAGATAAGTATCTGGATCCTCAAATTACAATTGGATATCATGGACATAATAACTTCCAGATGGGATATGCGAACTGTATCAGTGTTATCAAAAGTGCTGAGAAAACGAAGAGAAACCTTCTTGTTGATGGATCACTTTACGGTATGGGTAAGAGTGCCGGAAATGCTCCTATTGAATTAATCGCAATGTACTTAAATCAGCTTTCACCGAAGAGATACAGCTTGTATCAAATGCTGGAAGCTATAGATAGTACAATAATGAATTTTTTCACCAGTGCTACATGGGGTTATAATTTGTTCTTCTTCATAGCAGCATCTAATGACTGTCATCCTAATTATGTATCATTTCTCTTAAACAAGAAAACATTATCAGTAAAATCAGTAAATGATATTTTACAATCATTGTGTAAGGAAAAGGCATTACTGTATGATGAATCATATATAGAAGAACTTTATATAGATTACCAGAAGAATGATATTAATGATGATGACGCAATAGCAAAACTTCAAGAAAAACTAGAAGGAAAAGAAGTTCTCTTAATAGGTCCGGGGAAAACCCTTGAAGATAATTACGAGAAAATAAAGACGTATATTAAAGATAATAATCCGATTGTTATGTCAATAAACTGCATTCCGGAAGATATTAAGATAGACTATATGTTTTTATGTAATGCTAAAAGATATATTCAGCTTGCTTCAAAATTGTCAAAGGAACAGTACAATATTATAGCCACATCAAACCTGACGAAAACAGGAAGTAACGAATTTAAGTATGTGCTTAACTACGCAGCATTACTAGAGAATGCGCCAATTGTTGCTGACAGTGCTATGATAATGATAACTAAAGTTCTCAGTAATATAAAATGCAAGGCATTATCAATTGCAGGACTTGATGGATATACAGAATCTACAGCATTAGAATTCAGTAATGAAACAGGGGCAGAAGCTATAGTTAATATATCGGGATATATTAACGAAAAAATCTCAAACTGTATATACGAACACTTCAATGATAATAATGTAACCTTCCTTACGGAATCACTATTTGATAGGGCACGTGAAAATGAGCAGTAATAAATATGATTTAATCATTTTTGATTTAGATGGCACACTCCTGAATACGAAGGAAGGGATTGTTTCATCTGTAAAATACACAATTGAAAAAATGGGATATAAGAAAATATCTTATAAAGAAATA
>JABUSD010000370.1 GCA_021442845.1 Holdemanella sp. | reverse complement strand
CTTAGGTGGTTCTAATTTTGTTATATGAAAGTTTGTGCCAAATCTTTCGTTTATCCTCTTATTCATATCATTACCTCATCTCTAACATATTAGTTATATACTAACATATTTTCTGTTATTATACTATTTTTATGTTATTAATATAAAATAACACAAGGCACTATTCCTAGTGCCTTGTATGAATTCTAATAATTTTCTGCATTTAATTCAAAATAGCTTTGTGGATGCGCACAAGTTGGACAAAGATCCGGTGCTTTTGTACCTACAATAATATGTCCACAGTTTCTACATTCCCATACCTTCACTTCACTCTTTTCAAATACCTGTGCCATTTCTACATTTTTAAGTAAAGCACGATAGCGTTCTTCATGGTGCTTTTCAATTTCTGCTACCAGTCTGAACTTCTGTGCTAGTTCATCAAAGCCTTCCTCTTGGGCAGTCTTGGCAAAGCCTTCATACATATCCGTCCATTCATAGTTTTCGCCTAGAGCAGCTTCTAATAGGTTTTCAGCTGTATTTCCAATACCGTTTAATTCTTTGAACCATAATTTGGCATGTTCTTTTTCATTATCCGCTGTCTTTAAAAATAAAGCGGCAATCTGTTCATACCCTTCTTTTTTAGCTTTTGATGCGAAATAAGTATATTTGTTACGAGCCTGTGATTCCCCTGCAAAAGCGGCTTCTAAATTCTTTTCTGTTTGTGTTCCTGCATATTTATTTTTCATTGTGTTTATCTCCTTTTCATTATTTGGAATTGAATCATACAATTCCTTTGCGATATTTATTGGAAAATCCTTTGGTGGATTTAAAATCAAATCATTCAAGAACTGATGGGCATTTTCACTTTGAGGAAGCATATACCCTGCTTCACGAAGTAAATCTTCTGCAATCAGTCGAGATGATTTTGAAATCGCTTTAAACAACCGTTCTTCACTTTCATTTTCAAATGTCATATGTTCGACAATGGATTCAACCTTCATCTTATTTCTAGATAGTGCATTCAAAGCTTGAATGACATCTTTTTCTTTTTTCTGCTGTGGCGGAAGCTCTAAAGGCATCATAGAGATAGCCTTGCTTGGACAGGCATTGGCACACATACCACATCCTATACATGTATTCACATCGATAATGCTGTTTTCGGTATCCGTTGCTCCTACTGGACATACATATAGACAGAGGCAATCCTTTGTGCATAATCTTATATTTCTTACTGCTACTTTATTCATACGCATGCACCTTTTCAAACTTCCAGTCTGGCACCTTACATACAGGACATAGGGAAGGGGCTTTATCACCTACATAGACAAATCCACATACACTACAAACCCATATACCTGTGTTATCTAAAAAGGATGCGCCTTCCTTTTCATACCGTTCCATTAAATCATGTAATACGAAAGTTACCTTTTCACCCCATGTACATACACGTAAGGCTCCACGATCCTCATATTTAGATGAAACAGATTTTGCATGCATATAACCTGTGTTTAAATCCCATTCTAACAATTTCTTAATGTCTCCCTCTTCCTTTAAACTTCTTTGTTTAAAGTATTTAGCTAGTTCTGTATACAATTCCTGTTGTCTTGGCATATATTGTTTTTCACACCCTCTAGCCAAATTAGAACATAAAGCGGATAACTGGGCTGTTGATAACTCTTTCATGTCATCATCTAATACAACATCTGTTCTTGTTTTGTTTTCTTCAATCTGTGATTGAAAATTACTTTTGGCAGCACCACATAATGGGCATCTCCATGCATCTGGCAGTTCACTAAAGAGAACACCCTGTTTGATTTCATCATAGACATATCCGCATATCTTGCATATATATTTCATTTCTTACCTCCTTTTGCTTCTTATACATGCACTATAAGATATGTGAATTCGCTTTTTCAATCGATTGTTGAAAAGTGAAAAATCATTATAAATTAATACAAAAAAGAGGTATCCTAAGATACCTCAAAGTAATTGTATTAGTCTAAATCTTCACCGTTTGATGCGATAACTTTCTTGTACCAGAAATAAGAATCCTTTAATGAACGATTTAATGTTCCATTTCCTTCATCATCTCTGTCTACATAGATATATCCATAACGTTTAGACATTTCACCTGTACCAGCTGATACAAGGTCGATACATCCCCAAGTTGTATAACCGATTAGGTTTACACCATCATCAACAGCTTCACCCATAGCTTTGATGTGTGAACGTAAGTAGTCGATTCTATATGGGTCATGGATAGATCCATCTTCTTCAACAACGTCATATGCACCTAAACCATTTTCAACAACCATGATTGGGCACTGATAACGGTCATGTAATACGTTTAATGTATATCTCAATCCTAGAGAGTCTTTTGACCATCCCCAGTCAGAGTATTCTAGATATTCATTCTTTAATGAAGCTGTGAAGTTACCACCAGACATTTCACCTTCAACTTTGTGAGTTGTTGTAACATTTGTTGAATAGTATGAATATGAATAGAAGTCAACGTGACCTTGTTTCAAGATAGCCTTATCTTCTTCCGTTACATCAATTGTAACACCACACTGTTTCCATAGCTTCTTAGCGTATGCAGGATATTCTCCACGAACCTGAACGTCTGAGCAATAGAAGTTAGTCTGCTGTTCTTCATAAGCCTTGAATACGTCTTTAGGATCACATGTATATGGATATACAGATGGTCCACCAGCGATCATACATCCGATCATCGCATCAGGATCAATTTCCTTAAGTGCGATAACAGCTTTAGCTGATGCAACAAACTTATTGTGTAACTGCTGATAAGCATTTGAAGAAACCTTAGCTAATTCTTCTCCTTCAACACCCATGAATAAAGGCATCATCATAAGAATGTTGATTTCGTTAAATGTTAACCAGTATTTTACCAATCCCTTGTATTCTGTGAATAATGTTCTAGCATATTTTTCATAGAAATCGATAACTTTACGATTTGTCCATGATCCATATTTTAAATCGATTGCTAGTGGATCATCATAGTGAGAAATCGTTACAAGTGGTTCAATACCATTCTTCTTACATTCTTCAAATACAGAACGATAGAAGTCTAAACCTTCCTGATTAGGTGTTTCTTCATCTGCATTTGGATAGATTCTTGGCCATGCAATAGACATACGGAATAAGCGCATACCCATTTCACCGAATAATTTGATGTCTTCTTTGTAGTGGTGATAGAAATCTACACCAACACGGTTTGGATAGTAAGCACCTGGAATTGTATAAGGTTCTGCACCTTCTGGCATACCGAATCCAAACATTCCTGCAGATACAGGATTTCCATCCTTGTCTCTGAATGTTGAAATACGTGCTTTTTTAACACTACCTGCTAAAGTAAAGTCAAAGCTAGAAAGTCCCTTTCCACCTTCATCCCAAGCACCTTCACACTGGTTAGCTGCTGTAGCTCCACCGAATAAAAAATTCTTTGGAAATGTCATTATTTTTTCTCCTCCTCTTGGTTTATATTTCATATTATAACAAATAATATTTGTATTCCTACTCATTTTTAAAGAATTTGAAAGCGGTATCAGTAAAATTTATGTATAAAAATATAATCAATCCCTTTCTTAATAAACAAAAATCTTTTTAGATAGTATGATAATATAGATATATATAGAAACAGTATAAAGTGAAATTATGGATTTCTTTGATAAACTGGCAAAAGCCGTTGATCAGGTTGAAAAGTCAGGTGCAATTGATAGTACAAGCCAACCCGTACAGATAATAAGTTATTCAAAACCATCCAATTCTTTAAAGGATTTGCCAATGCACCTGAGTATATAGTAGAACGTATTCAACAGGAAATGAACGGATAATCCGTTCCATATAGAGTAAGCGGAACGCAATCTTGCTCTGTGAAGAACACAGCGTGAACAATAGTCATTGACCATTTTGCAGAGGTGGTTCACGTACGGTTCCGTAAAACCGGATACCGGTTTTCAAAACCATTTCCGCTTACTTTTTTGAGGTTAATTATGAGTATCTATGATGCATTAAAAGATGAAAATCTATGGGAACAATATTATAACTACAAGATAGAAAATAATCATCTAACCTTAAGAGAACAAAAAGATCTAAAAGCCTATATAAAGAGTAAAGAATATATATCCGTTCTTGATAGGCATTCTTTTTCTATGCCAGAAAAGAAATGTATCCAAAAGATGCAGACAGATAAGAAGCGTGTTGTTTATCTATATCCAAGAGAAGAGAATTATATCTTTAAGCTGTTAACCTTTTTACTTGTAAGAAAATATGATTATGTATTCAGCGATTCTCTCTATTCTTTTCGTGTGAATACAGGTGTCCATAGAGCTTTGAAGAAAATAATATATACCCCTAAAATCAATAAGAAATATTCTTATAAAGTGGATATCAGCAATTATTTCAATTCTATACCCGTTGATAATCTATTAGTGATGTTAAAAGAAATATTGGATGAACAGGAATATCAATTATTTGATTCCGTTCTATCCAATCGAAAAGTGATCTATAATGATAAGATTATCGAAGAAGATAAAGGGGTTATGGCAGGTATACCATTTGCGGTATTTTTAGCGAATATCTATCTAATGCCACTGGATAAAAAGTTAGATTCTTTACTCTATGCCAGATATTCAGATGATATTATCATCTTTACAGAT
>JABUSD010000363.1 GCA_021442845.1 Holdemanella sp. | reverse complement strand
ATCATCATCCTGTATGATCATGATGCAGTGGGCACTCTGCTCCAATTCTCCTGTACCTTTCAGATCAGCCATTGTTGGCTTGCTGCTTCCCTGCCTATTGACCTGTGCCATCAGGAATATAGTGCAATCATATAGCTTTGTATATATCTGCAGCTGCTTTACGATTTCCTCTAGAGCTTCTATCCTATTCTTGAAGCCTTTGATGGTTATATATCCAAGATAATCAATAAAATATACTATCTTTTTTCCTTTGTTGGTCTTTGCCCTACACTCACTCTGCATAAGCTTTTCCAGGTATGTAATTGATACTGGCTTATTGATCAGATATATATCATCTGCGCTGTATTCAGATATACATTCCTTAATAATTGCATAGTTCTTATCACCTTGTACTGCCTTTTTCATTGCCTGTACTGCCATTCCAGTAGAGCATCCAACTATCCTTTCCCACATCATCTGTTCAGTCATCTCCATATTCACATATATGCATCTATAGTCTTTGTTCTTTGCAAGGTCCGTAAACAAATTGATAGCGAATGCACTTTTTCCTACTCCTGGTCTAGCTGCAATCACATTAAGTGTCCTGACTGTAAGCTTAAGATATTCCTGAGTCTTTATAAATCTATTGAAATGAAGAAGCTCATCATTGGATGTTACAAGATCTGTTATCTGTTCAACATCTATATGATCCTCACTGCTGAATGATATGTACTCATCATTCAACCTACATATAGATTTCATATATTCATCATATCCAATGCTTTCATTCCTATATTCATCTGCCAGCTTAAGAATCTCCCTTTTCCTTGCAAGATCTTGCAATCTTGCAAGATTGCTCTGGAACTGTACTGATGTAACAAACGAATCTTGCAGCTGCATTATATAGTTGAACAATTCATTTCCTCCAAGTCTGTATACATCATTGAAATCAATGAATCCGTTTGATATTGAATCTGCAATAACCTTATATGCTGATATATTCTGTGTATAGTAGAAATATCCTCCAATATCAATGTTTCCAATAAGTGAAGGATCATTAATGATTGATGATAGTACTGATGCTTCCAGCATCATTATGTAATCAGAAGACTGTATAGTATTCTGGTTCATCTTCTGATTCATCTTTCATTTTGATCTGGTTCAGGTATCCATCAAACTTTGTTCCAAATAAAGTCTCTGGTCTAAGATATTTATCCATATCCGTTCCTTTCCATTCATCAGCCTTCACATCAATCACTTTCCTGAATTCATCAATCGTATAACCCTCATTTATCCTTGCCTGAATTTTATTCTTTGTAGCTATCCCATCCCTGAACTTCTTGCCTGTCTTTATGTTGAGATAGTCTATTACTTCTCTGATTAAATCGACATTATATATATATATTCTATTATTATTTCTATAGTGACATTTTGTCACCCCTTCAGTGACATTTTGACACGCCCTATCAATAACTCTAATTGTCCTAATGTTGGATTCTGGATTATTAATATATATATGTTCTTTTTCTTTTAATCGGTTCAATATACGTATGATCTGCCTTTCAGAACATTGGCAGATAGATGCAAGATGATGATTTGATGCAGTACATCCTTCATTATTGTCAAGGCTATCAATCTCCATCAGAACGAACTTTTCAAGAGAATTCAGGTTTTCATCAAGCCATACATAACTTGGTATCCATATCCCTTTGAAGCTTCTTTTAACTTTGTCATCTGTCATGTATCAATACCTCCATCAGCCAATCCAATACATATCCTTGTCCTATCCTTCTCTGCATCATCACTTCCCCACATGGTATATCTTCTTGTAATATCATAGGATGAGTGATTATACATCTTCATCAGAGTCTCTGCATTTCCACCATTCTTGAGATACTGATATCCAAATGTCTTTCTTAACGAATGCAGTCCAAATCTATCTATTCCTACTTGTTCAGCAGTAGTCTGTAGGACTTCTCTTGCACGTTTAGATGTAATTGCGATTTTATATGGCTTTCCATTCATCTGTTTGTACTGTCCAAGAAACATATAATCATAGTCATTTAGATTCCACGTTTCAATATATTTTTTTATCTCTTCTGTAATTTCTTTATTAAGCCTGAAGTTCTGCATCTTTCCAGTCTTGTTCTCTTTTATATGTACATACCCTTTCTTTATTTCAGACACCCTTAGCTGTAACAGATCCTCAGCTCTTAGTGCTGTATTGAATCCTAGGAGTGCAATCATATAGTTCCTATGTGCCTGGTATCTCTTAACTTCTGATTTTGCATTTATATACTTTGTCTTTAGGTTCATCATGAAAGCGTTTATGTCCCTTGCATCCTTAATTGGTGATACTGCTCTGTGGCATATCTTTTCTTTGATTCTTCTCATATTCTTTTCCTATCTTTTAAGGTATGCATGTAAGGGCATATATAGCGAGTAAAAGTATTTATATGGGAAAGTAAAAATGTTAAGGGAATAACCATATATGCCCATAAATGCATACCTTATGTTTATTTATCTATAATCAGTCATCTTTTGATAATTCAATGCGCCTGCTTTCGTATTCAAATATCTTATTTTCTGTCAATCCCATATACTTAACAAGCCTTGAAGTAAGTATTCTGTCATGATCTAGATTTTCAATTCCATTCATTGTGTTCTGAGTTCTAATCTCTTCCAGTATTTTTTTTGCCTTCTGGTAACAGCACGGTACAAAATCCATAATATCTGAAACACCGCAATGTCCAATCATTACCAGCATTGCCCTTCTGCTAAGAGCCTTTATCTCTTTATCTTCCTTTGACATCAGATTATACCTTCCATTACATTCTGGATCTGGATGATATTCCATTCAGCATAGATGATGAAGCATATAAGAATTGCAGATAGTACAAGCATTACAGTTGAAAAGAAATCCTTCTGTCTTGAATTGAAGAGATTTTCATTAGCCTCTTCCAGTGTCTTTCTTGTCTGTGTATAGTTGTCATGCTGCTTGTTGGCCCAGTCAAATGCATCAATCATTAGTTGATCATCATAATACTTTGCTTTTTTTCCCATATAATATTTCCTTTCTTTTGTAGATTTTTAATCTACTTTATTTTCAAAAAAAATAGAATCTCTTTCATGAGATGTTAGATTCAATTCTTTTTGAATCCGCATGATCTCACCAGCTTTGAATTCTCTCTTATTGTTAGCCTTAAGAGATAAAGATTGGTATGAGATACCAATCTCATTAGCCAATTCTTGATATGTTTTCTTGTTTCTTTTTAGCGCAATTTCTAATTCAATCGTATTAGTCATATTGTTTTCCTTTCATTATGTAGATTTTTCATCTACATAAATAATAGCATATAATTCTACATATGCAACTATAAAATATATTTTTGTTGATTTATTTTCTACAAATGTTAATATTTTGATGTAAGGAGTTAAATTATGATTGGAAAAAGAATTAAATACGCACGAGAAAAATTAAATATGTCGCAAGAAGAATTAGCTTCAAAAGTTGGATATAAGTCTAGAAGTAGTATTAATAAAATAGAATTAGGATTGCAGGATGTTCAACAAAAGAAAGTTCCTTTGTTTGCTAATGTGTTAAATGTCAGCATTGGATATCTAATGGGTGATGATACAAAAGAAATTAGAGTACAAGGAATAAGCAAACAATCAATTCCAATGCTAGGAACAATATCATGCGGTCTTCCTATATATGCTGATGAAGAGAGAGAATCGTACGTTCTGGAAGGCACAAATATAAGAGCTGACTTCTGTTTAAGATGTGAAGGTGATTCCATGATAAATGCCAGGATAAATAGCGGTGATATTGTTTTCATAAGAAAGCAGGACATTGTAAATAATGGAGAGATTGCAGCTGTAATAATAGATGATGAAGCAACATTAAAACGTTTCTATTACTTCAAGGACCAGAATATGGTTATTTTAAGAGCTGAAAATCCAAAGTATAAGGACATAATACTTATAGGAGAACAGCTAGATAATGTAAAAGTGATTGGCAAGGCAATTGCATTTCAATCTGATGCAGAGTAGAAAGGGGTATCAATGGCTATAAAAAAAGTAGGAAGAGAAAATTATGCATACTATGGAAAATATAAGAAGTATGATGGTACCTATAAAAACTATTATAAAAGTGGGTATAGGACAAAGAAAGAAGCTTCCAGATCTGAAGAAGCGTTTCTGCTAGGAATAAAGAATTGTGATAATGAAATCACTTTTGGTGAACTGGTAGATATGTTCAATGAAAGATCTATTTCAATGAATATAAAGGAATCTACAATAGTAGGATATGAAAGCTACTATAAGAATCATCTTGAATATTATTTTTCTAAAAAGAAGGTTTCTAAAATTACACCTCAGGAAATAGAATTATGGAAGATGGACATGATCAAGAAAAAGAAACATGATGGAAACACATATAGTTCATCCACAATCAATCATGCTAAGAACGTACTTTCAAAATATCTAAGCTATGCATCTCAACTTGGCATTATCCAATATAATCCATGCAATAAAGTATCTAAATATACAAATCCTGATGAAATTATAAGAAAAAGAAATGATGATGAAAATTTCTGGGAAATAGATGAATTCAGAAAATTTATAGATAGTGTAGATGATCCATACTGGAATCTAGTATTTACATTTTTGTTTGATTTTTACT
>JABUSD010000343.1 GCA_021442845.1 Holdemanella sp. | reverse complement strand
CATCTATATTTTTCATAATATCTTTACCTTCAATTTTTCCAGCTTTCCTTTTTCCTTTATATTGACAACCTGTATGACCTTTTGATCATTGGCTTCACTGGATGAATATTTTAATGGTGTACCACAATAACGGATATGCTCATATCCAACACACTGGTTGGAATGAATATGTCCTAAGGCAACATAATCAAAATTCTTTACAGCTTCAACATCAACTTCATCTAACCCTCCTATACTTTGAATGATTGTTTCCGAATCTCTTAATTCAGGTTTTTTACCATTACTTATATAGAACTGATGGGAAATTAGTACATTTCTTTGATTGAAATCAATGGGCTCCCTATCTAACATAAACTGGATAGCTTCGGTATAATTGGATATATCGCCATTGAAACGTTTGGCATGCCCTGTTTTCATAAATGGTAATAAATAAAAATTTATATTCCCATAATCATCCTTTAATGTGATTTTCATTAAATGATCATCTTCTGTTTCAGGAAGCGATGTTGATATATAAATATTGCGTTTTGCCATAAAAAGACTACCAATATTCAAGCGTTCAGGTGAATCATGATTTCCCGCAATCATCAATACAGGTATATTTAAGTCATCCAGCTGGTTCATAAAATCATTATATAATTGATGTGTCTGTGCACTTGGATTGGATTTATCATAGATATCGCCTGCAAAAATTATCACATCAGGTTTATGAATTCTGGCCTGTTCAAGAATCTGATTGATCATATATTCCTGTTCTTCCAATAGGCTCATTCCTCCATTTAACTGCTTTCCTAGATGGATATCGGATAAGTGAAATAGTTTCATAATATACCTCCTATCATATCTATATCCTAAACTAATTACTGACATTATTTATGCACAAATGTAAAAAGACTATAAATAAATTATAGTCTAATATGAGATATGAAAATAGGCTTGAATCGCTTCTTCGGATTCAAGAAGCACAATCGGTTCCCCTTTAGCTACCAGTTCTCTTGCCTTTGTCTCTTTTGAGCCTGCATCACTTCCAATTAATACAGCACATGTCTTCTTGGAAACAGAACCAGCACATTTTCCACCTTTCTTTTCAATGATATCCTGATAGAACTTTCTTGGATTCTGTAAAGTACCTGTTATGACAAATGTCTTTCCTTTTAATTCATCGGAATTGACTTCTACATCTTTGATTGTGACACCGCATTCTTTTAGCTTATGAATCATTTCCATAATATTTTCATTGGAAATGAAATCGATGATATTCTGGGCTAATACCTGTCCAAATTCTTCCATTTCAATCAATTCCTCATAGGTAGCTTTCATGAAATGATCAAAAGTTAAATATCTTTGAGCTAAATCCTTTGAAGCTTTTTTCCCAATTTCAGAAATCGATAAGCTATAGATAAACTGCCATAGTTCACATTGTTTCGTCTTTTCAATGGAATTGAATAGATTATCCACTTTCTTCTTACCAAATTTAGGTAAGGCTTCCAGTTCATCCCTTTTCTCTAATAGTGAATAAATGGATGGAATATCCGATAATAAGTCATTTTCAAATAAAGTATCCACAATGCCTTCGCCTAATCCGACAATATTCATCGCATCTCTGGATGCATAATGCACAATCTTTCCTTTTAACTGGGCAGGACATAATGGATTATCACAATAATGAAGTGGATACAATTCTTTTACTTTACCATGGCATATTGGACATTCTGATGGTAAAGAAAAGGAAAGATATGCATCATTATTAATTTCATCTGTTTCATTATGACAAGCGACTTCAACCACTCTAGGAATGACATCATTGCTTCTTTCCACCACAATAGTATCGTTATATTGTAAGTCCATCTGCTTCATATAGTCATAGTTATTTAATGTAGCTCTTGTGATTTTTGTTCCCCCTAAGGAAATCTCTTCAAATTCGGCCACTGGTGTAATACGCCCTGATTTACCTACCTGCCATACTATTTTTAAAATCTTTGTTTTTTCCTGCAATGGCTTGAACTTATAGGCAAAAGCCCATTTTGGTCCTTTTTCTGACATACCGATTTCATCTCTTAGCTTCTTGGAACTCACTTTAATCACAAGTCCATCACAGACTGCCTGCGGATAGTCTTCATGCATCAATATATTAAATCCATCTACCTGTTTGATATATCCATTAAACTGGGATTCAATACATGTCTTTAAATCATTCCATGTGTTTACTTTTAGAACCGGTACACTTTGAAAACCGATGTTCTTTAATGTTTCGACATTATCAAAATCATTATCGGATATAGGCATTGTGGTATAGCCAATGTCATAGAACATGACCTGTACGCCTTTGCCTTTGACATCTTTTGGCTCTATCTGTCGCATAATACCCGATACCGCATTTCTTGGATTGGAATAATTGGAGATTAGATGTTTTTTAAAATAATCAAAAGGAATGATGGCTTCGCCTCTTACCTCTAAATCAAATTCCTTTATAGAATCCGGATAGATTGTATCGGTATTCTTGAAATTATCGGTAATCAAATCACCAATATACCCATTTCCACGTGTAGCGGCATTGATTAATTTTCCATCTTCATAATTGATATTACATGTAATTCCATCCAGTTTTGGCTGAATGATGACTTCTACACCATCTCCTCCACACTTCAAATAGAAATCCTGTAATTCAAATAATTCCTTTGCCTTGCGATCAATGGATAACAATGGAGATTTATGACTAATTTTAGGAAGTCCTGTTGTAGTACCTGCTTCTTTACCAGCCCCTACCTGTCTAGTAGGAGAATCCTCCATGAAGGCATATTCAGGATATTCTTTTTCTAATTGGACATATTCATCATAAAGACGGTCATATTGGGCATCACTGATATCCGATACGCCTTCTTCATAATACTGTCTGTCATATTTCAATATTAATGTTTTTAATTCATCAATTCGTTTCATATATATACTCCTTGTCTTCTATTCTACCATATAAAAAGATTGGATTGACTCCAATCTTAATAGAATACAAAATCACCTTGACAGTCTAAGGTATAATTCAATGGCTCATAATCTTTGCCATCATCATCTTTAATCGAACCTTCTTCAACACCACATGCGCTAATGAATTCTTCAATCGTATCAAAATAAGAGCGAAGATATCCAATATAACTAGATAAGTATAGATAATCATATTCATCATCGGCAATCTTGATATATCCATTGGATAGAACAGCCCAATACGAACCATCTTCATTCTGGATTGTATACGTAATCATAATCTTGCTTCCTGATGGAATGCTCCGAATAAAACTCAATCCGTTTTCATCTGCATAGACTGGAACATCATAATAACTGCTATAGATTCCCTGATAGAATACACGATCATCTTTATCCACTTTCACCTTAATTGTTGCTTCCGATTTATTGCCATATTTATCTTCAGCGCTAACCTTTGCCTCATAGCTTCCTTCTTTACCAATCTCTACCTTTGATGAATCGACATCAAAAGTACATTCCGAGTAATCCTTAACAGTTAAATATTCATTGTATTTGATTTCCGTATCACTCACTTTGATCTGGATTGGTCGTACAGTAATCTTTGGAGGGGTTGTATCTACAACTTTTAATGTTGTATCCTTTACATATTTTCCTTCTTTATCGGTAATTGTAATCTTATATTCGCCAACATCTAAGAATTTCTTATCCTTTGTCTTAACCGTTTTATCCTCTTCATTGTATTCAAATGCATCACTTGTCATTAATTCCGTCTTCATTTCAAAATCAATATCCTGGATATTTGTAGATTTGCTCTTATCAATATATTGATTGATATTCAATGTAACAGGATCACCCAATTCTACCGTTTTATTCTTTAAGACAAGTTCAACTTTATTTCCTTTATTAAAGTTAAAAATCAATACAACACAAAGAATAAAGAATCCAAGCAGGATAAATTTAAGATATTTCATATACGATTCATCCTGGGTATCTTTAAATTCCTGAATCTGTCCTTTAATTGTAAAAGGACGAATTTCTTCTGTTTCTTCTTCAATGACTTCAACTTTTTTATTGGCAATGCGTGTATTTATATATTGAATACATTCCTCTTTTAATTCATAGGCATCTTCATAACCAATGCATTCATCAAAATAAAGGATAGCCTGGGGATATTCATGTTTATCCATGGCATCCAGTCCTTTTTTATAGAAGGCATATTTACATACTTCTTCGATAGAAGAGGAAATTTCATCCATGAAGGCAAATAATTCTTCATAATCTTTTGCGAGTACAAGTTCTCCTTCTAAATTGATAGCATATTGATTGGCTTTATTTGGAAGATACGTATCACGATGGATAATTGTATCAAACTTATTGATAAACTGTATGCTTGCAATTTCCTTTTCCGTATACTTGTCTTTGAATTTCTTTTTACGATCAATATAGAAGATATCAAACTTTGAATAATCAATGACTTCTCCTTCTACGACAACCGATAGAATGGAACAGGACATACTGACAATCTTATTGGCATCTAAATAGATTAAATCCGCTGAATTTAATTCCTGTTCAATTGGCATATTCTCAATCAGAACTTTTCGCTGCATTCCAAAACAATGAATCATCAGATTTACCTTTTCAATTGGTTTATCAGTAAAGCTTTTAAGATTCACTTTGGCAAAGAATTTGTCTTCAATCTTATAAATGCTATAATTGTCAATCTGTACTAGATCTGTATCATATAGC
>JABUSD010000332.1 GCA_021442845.1 Holdemanella sp. | reverse complement strand
TAACTCCCTAGCAACTTTTAAATTGGTTTTTTCTAATCCCTATCCAATTTTAAAGTGCCAACAAAAAAAGAGAACTTTCGTTCTCTTACATTCCAAATAGTTTTAACATGAATCCTGCTGCAACAGCCGATCCGATTACACCGGCAACGTTTGGTCCCATCGCATGCATCAATAAGAAGTTAGCAGGGTTTGCCTTCTGTCCTTCAATCTGCGATACACGTGCTGCCATTGGTACGGCAGATACACCAGCAGAACCGATTAATGGGTTGATCTTTCCACCAGATAGTTTGCACATAATCTTTCCGAAGATTAATCCACCTGCTGTACTCAACAAGAATGCCAATAAACCTAATGCGATGATTTTAATTGTTTCCAATGTTAAGAATGTTTCTGCGTGTGCTTTACATCCTACAGACAATCCTAATGCGATTGTAACAATATTCATCAATGCATTCTGGGCTGTGTCACTTAAACGATCAGTAACACTGCATTCCTTTAATAAGTTTCCTAACATCAACATACCAATTAATGGTGCTGTATCTGGAATTAATAATACAACAAAGATCATAACTACAATTGGGAAGACGATTTTTTCTGTCTTAGAAACAGTTCTCATCTGTTCCATCTTAATCTTACGTTCCTCTTCTGTTGTCAACAACTTCATTAGAGGTGGCTGAATCATTGGAATCAATGCCATATAAGAATAAGCGGCAATTGCGATTGCTGGCAAGTAGTCTTCTGCAAGACGGCTGGCAGTTAAGATTGCGGTTGGTCCATCCGCTCCACCGATTACTCCAATTGCGGCTGCAACCTTTGGATCAAATCCTAAGGCAAGAGCAAGTAAGAAAGCAGAGAAGATACCAAACTGTGCGGCTGCTCCTAATAGTAATGATGATGGACGTGAAATTAATGGTCCAAAATCTGTCATAGCTCCAATTCCCATAAAAATGATAGATGGGTAAATGGCATGCTGAACACCTTGATATAGTACCCACATGAATCCTGGGCTTGATGTTTCTGTTGGTGGATTTAAGATTCCTGTTCCTGGAAAGTTACAGAATAAAATTCCTACAGCGATTGGTACTAATAATAATGGTTCGTATTTTTTCTTGATTCCCATATATAGTAATACACAACCGACAATAATCATGATCAACTGTCTTGGATCTTCTAAAAATCCTGCAAACCCACTAGATGCAAAGAGTTTTGAAAGAATCCCGAAAAATGAAATTTCCATACATTACACCTCTTACTGTAATGTTGCAAGCAATGCACCACTTTCAACCTGTGCACCGCTTGATACGACTACAGAAGTAACAGTACCGTCTTTTGGAGCAACGATTTCGTTTTCCATTTTCATAGCTTCTAATATAAATAAGATATCGCCAGACTTAACTTGCTGATTTGGTCCAACATTTACTTTTACAATCTTTCCTGGCATTGGAGCACTGATTGGATCTCCAGTTCCAGCAGCTGGTGCAGCAGCTGGTGCAGGGGCTGCAGTTTGTGCTGGTGCAGCTTGTACAGGTGCTGGTGCAGGTGTAGGTGTAGCTTCAGCGATTCCTAAATAGTTTGCTGTTGCCTGTCCCTGTTCTACTTCAACTTCATATTTTTTACCATTTAATGTAATAATATATTTTTTCATATTTATTCCTCTCCTAAATACTTAATTTTCTTGAAAATCAGATTGTTTAGTGGAATTCCAGTCTGATCAGAAACAATTGCCATAATGCAGGCAGCTGTCTTTTCATCAACTTCATATAACAAGATATTTCCAACATATTCTGTTGTATCAATCTTTGGTTCTTCCACTTTTGTTTCAACAACGACTGGCTCTGTCTTTTGCTGTTCTTTTCCTGAAATTGCATTGATAATCTTACCTAATACGATAACAACAACCATCAGGATCGTTAACATGATGAATACTGTTATGAACCCATAAATCGCAATCAGGATTCCTTCAATTGGTGTTAAAGTTTCTATCATACTATTCAGCCTCTCTGATTGTATAAGTTACCTTTAACATTTTTGCTTCTTCTGCTTTTTCGAAATATTCTTCCGTAATCTGAGGGAATAATACATAACTTAAAACAGATTCTTCGTCTCTTGCATAAGCACCTAAACGTTCAACTGCTTTTGTCATTTCATTTTTAATTGTATCTGCATAACGTCCCTGGATTGGTTTCTGTCCATTCAATGCTTTTTCTCTTAATTCTTCATTGATTTCTCCTGGAGCTTTTCCATATTCTCCACGTAAGTATGCTTTAACTTCTTTAGAAATATAATTGTAACGTCCGAATAATACGTTCATTACTGCCTGTACACCAACCATCTGTGACATTGGTGTTACAAGTGGTGGATATCCTAAATCCTTACGTACATTTGGTGTTTCAGCTAAAACTTCATCCAAACGTTCTAATGCATTCTGTGCTGTTAACTGTGCGATTAAGTTTGATAGCATTCCGCCTGGAATCTGATAGCTTAATGCATCAATATTTGTTCCCAATACTTTTGGATTTAACTTTCCATCAGCAATGAATTTTTCTTTTACTGGTGTGAAGTGATCATTGATCTTCTTCAATAATTTGAAATCAACACCTGTTGCATATCCCATTTCTTCTAATGCATATACAGTTGATTCTGTTGATGGCTGTGATGTTCCTCCACTTAATGCAGAGATTGCCGTGTCGATTACATCAACACCTGCTTCCACTGCCTTCACATATGTCATCTGTGCAAGTCCTGTTGTACAGTGTGTGTGCAATACGATTGGAATATTGACATTCTTCTTCAATTCTGTAATTAAATCATAAGCAACCTGTGGAGACATGATTCCTGCCATATCCTTAACACAGATTGAATGACATCCCATTGCTTCTAATTCTTTTCCTAATTCTACAAATGCTTCCAATGTGTGGATTGGTGAAGTTGTATAACAGATTGTTCCTTGTGCATGTCCACCTGCTTCAATACAAGTTTCTACCGCAACTTTAATATTTGTAAAGTCATTCAATGCATCAAAGATACGGATAATATCAATACCGTTCTTAATTGAATCACGTACAAAGGCTCTTACTGTTGTATCTGAATAATGGTGATATCCTAAGATATTCTGCCCACGTAACAACATCTGTAATTTTGTCTTTTTACATTTTTTACGGATAAAGCGTAATCTTTCCC
Source organism: Holdemanella sp. (assembly GCA_021442845.1). Taxonomy (GTDB): domain Bacteria; phylum Bacillota_I; class Bacilli_A; order Erysipelotrichales; family Erysipelotrichaceae; genus Floccifex. The sequence goes on along the minus strand of JABUSD010000332.1, from coordinate 1,555 downwards.
ATGGATCTTCATCCAGGTAACGTAAACAAGAATCGAATGTGGCTCCACCCCAGCATTCAATTGAATGATAACCGGCATTATCCATTGTTTCTAAAATATCTTCAAATTCTTTTCTTTCCATACGTGTTGCGATTAATGACTGTTGCGCATCACGTAACACTGTTTCAGTAATCCCTACCTTATTCATTTAGAATATCCTCCCTTTTCTAAAGAAATAACTTAAATTCAAAATCGAATTTCAAGTCCCATTCTACCACTAATCAAATGCAAATAAAAGAGTAAAAATGAATAATTTTCATTTAATAAACCGAAAATTTACATGTGTAAAATTTCGATAAAAGTAAACCTCTTACATTTGTTGAAAAATCAAAAAGTGTTCATTTTTCTGTTATTTTTTCGAATTTTTCACTAGATTTTTTATTATAATCAGAGCAAAAAATCAAGTGATATGCTTTTTAAAAAAATATTTTAGCAATTTCGGAGCATTTTAAGTAAAAGAAAAAGCCTGTTGAAACAGGCTTTTAAAATGTTTGAATATTAAAGCTGAGGACCAGCTGCAACTAATGCTTTTCCAGCATCGTTGCTTTCATATTTAGCAAAGTTCTTCTGGAAACGAGCTGCTAAATCTTTTGCTTTTTCATCCCATTGAGAAGCATCTGCATATGTATTACGAGGATCTAAGATGTTTGTATCTACACCTGTTAATACAGTTGGTACTTCAAAGTTGAAGTAAGGGATCGTCTTAGTTGGAGCATTCTTGATATCACCATTTAAGATAGCATCGATGATTCCACGAGTATCCTTAATAGAGATACGTTTTCCAGTACCGTTCCATCCAGTGTTTACTAAGTAAGCCTTAGCTCCACTCTTTTCCATCTTCTTAACTAATTCTTCAGCGTATTTAGTTGGGTGAAGTTCAAGGAATGCCTGACCGAAACATGCAGAGAATGTTGGTGTTGGTTCTGTAATTCCACGTTCTGTACCAGCTAATTTAGCCGTGAATCCTGATAAGAAATAATACTGAGTCTGTTCTGGTGTTAATACAGAAACTGGAGGTAATACACCGAACGCATCTGCAGATAAGAAGATAACATTCTTAGCAGCAGGTCCAGCTGAAATTCCATTTACCTTCTGTACGATGTTGTCGATGTGATCGATTGGGTATGATACACGAGTGTTTTCTGTAACGCTCTTATCAGCAAAATCGATTGTTCCATCGTCAGCTACTGTAACATTTTCTAATAATGCATTACGTTTGATTGCATTATAGATATCTGGTTCTGATTCCTTGTCAAGGTTGATAACCTTAGCATAGCATCCACCTTCAAAGTTGAATACGCCATTGTCATCCCATCCGTGTTCGTCATCACCGATTAATAAACGCTTTGGATCTGTAGAAAGAGTTGTCTTTCCTGTTCCTGATAATCCGAAGAAGATTGCTGTGTTTTCTCCATTCATATCTGTATTTGCTGAACAGTGCATTGATGCGATTCCCTGTAATGGTAAGTAGTAGTTCATCATTGAGAACATACCTTTCTTCATTTCTCCGCCGTAC
>JABUSD010000390.1 GCA_021442845.1 Holdemanella sp. | reverse complement strand
TCCATTCCTCGATATCTTCTTTATCCACATACGTATAGGCTGTAGCAATGACAAGATTTTCTATATCGCCATGGAAACGCTCTTCAACATCTTTGATTAAAGCTTCTTTCATAACTGCCTTCGCTTTTTTGATGCCACGAACCTTGGCAAAGGCATCCAATTGCTCACCCTGGATTGTCAATACAGGCTTTACATGGAACAGATCACCAATGGCAGCCCCAGCTGGTGTAACACGGCCACTCTTTTTAAGATGTTCTAATGTATTAACCGTAATATAGATACTTGTGTTATAAGCATCTTCTTCTAGAATTTCTTTAATCTGGTTTGCACTATATCCCTTCTTTGATAAATCCAAAGCCTGGTATACAGAGGCTCTTTGAGGAACAGAAATTCTATGATTGTCCACCACGACAACCTTTCCATCAAATTCTGCTGAAAACGCAATGGCTGTAGAACAAGATCCACTCAATCCACTTGTCATAGGAATATAGACGATTTCATCATATTCCTTTAGCCCTTTTTTCCATGTATCCATAACCATGGCAATCGCTGGCTGTGATGTCGATATGTCTGCACCACCATCCTGCAGTTCTACAAATTGTTCTAATTCAATATCAATTCCTTCATAATATGTCTGTCCATCAATGACAATTGGCATTGGAACAACAAACATACCGTTCTGTGCAGCTTCACTTTCAAAAATACCGCTATTACTATCTGTGATAACTCCAACACTCATTCAATATACCTCTCCACAATAAATCATTGTAAACTATAATGAAATAAAGTAAAGAACAACTTACAAATATCTTGTATCACTATAATATTCCACTTCAAATTCACCATCATAATTGATTTTAGTCAAGGAACAGTTTGGTACTAGGGCACCGACATCCCCTTTTCTTGATGAAAATTCTGGAACCATCTTACGAAGCAAACGCGTTAACATCGTACCATGGGATATGATAAAGATTTTTCCCTCTGGATATTCATGTGCAATTTCCTTTAATGTAGTAAGATATCGATCAATGGCTTGTTCAATATTTTCACCACCTGCTTCTTTAAATCCATACGGATATTCCTTTCCTGTCTTAAAGATATCAGCAGCTACTTCCCCTTCTAAATCGCCAAAATAGACTTCCTTCAATCCTTTCAGATAACGGATTTCAATATCTCTTCCTGCTAATATATAATGAATGGAATCTATCGCTCTTTCCTGGGTAGAACAGAAGGCTGCATCAAAATGCAGATCTTTCATTGTCTTATTTAGATGTTTTGCCTGTTCAATGCCTTCCTCTGTCAAAGGGGAATCACACCATCCCTGCACTCTTTTTAATACATTGAATAAAGTCTGTCCATGTCGAACAATATAAAACTCTGTCATTATTCTTCCCTCTTTCCCTTAAAACTATAACATATGAAAAGACAGCTTTCACTGTCTTTCATAAATTATTAAGCTTCACTTTTTTTCTTAATCATTAGAAGCATGAAGATTCCTGCAGCTGATAATAGACTCATACCCGACCAGAACATGATGTTGTTCTTAGTTCCTGTATTTGGTGTTTTTGGTGTATGTGTATTTGTGATGACAAAGCCATCTTTCATATCACCTGCAATCGATACTGTATAACCAGATACCTTAATTTCTTCAATTGTATAGGTAATCTTTTTACCGGCATTGTATGCATCTAAATCCGTGAATGTAGCTTTCCAGCTGTTCTTATCATTTAGAATCAATGTCTTGCCAGTATCTTTTCCATCCGCTAACAATTTGACTTCGACTTTATCCGGACGAATCTTATCGATATTTCCACCATCCATCCAGACTTTGGCAACTGTAACGCTTGTCTTGTCGTTCTTGAATGTGTTGATGACATCATTGCCTTCATATGTAGTCACATAATTATCAACCGTTTCTTCTGTGATTGTATATGTGATGAGTTTACCTTTTTCATACTTGTCAAGGTTATCGAAGCTATACTTCCAATCTGGTCCCGTTACTTCTTGCTGGTCGATGTCTTTTCCATTCCTCCATAGATGGATGACAATCTTAGCTGGACGATTGGCTTCTACATCGTTTTTCCACTTCTTTTCACCGCTAACCTTTGTCTTTTCTGGATTATGCGTATTCTCGATGACAAATCCATCTGTTGCATCTCCTGTAATTCTAACGATAGGGTAGTTATCTACCTTTTCTTCCGTTACTGTATATTCAATCAGCTTGTTGTCATCATCATATTTGGCAAGATTGTCAAATTTAAATTCCCACTTATCACCGGATACTGTTGTATCCGCTACCTTCTGCTTGTTGGCAAGCAGATTGACGGTAATGCTATCTGGACGTAGACCATCCTGATTATCTGCATCATTCCATTGCTTCTTTCCAGAAACAGATGTTGTTTCATAGTTCGTTACAATAAAGCTGTTTTCTTTGACAACATCGTTTTCTGTCTTATTCTTAATTACAGCTTTATATCCATTTGGCGTATCTTCTGAAATGGTATATTTAATTTCTTTTCCATTCTTATATTTCTTCAGATCCTTAAAGCTTCCTGTCCAGTTTCCATCTTTCAATACAAGTTTTTCACCTGTATCTTCCTTATCGGCTAATAAATGAATCACAACCTGATCTGGTCGGATTGTATTGCTATCTTTCCATACCTTTTCAACATCGATATCCACTGTAACGGAAACAAGTCCCATATCCAGATTGCTTACAACATATGGAGAAGCTGTAATCTTATCAACCGATGGCATTGTGACACCTGTAATGTATCCGCCTGTTAAGATGCTATCGCTATTTAAGACTTCAGCCGCATCAGAATTATAGGCTTCTGGTACACCTGATTTCTTTTGATCTGTGACACGGTATTCTTTCAATACCGATCCGCTATCTGAGAATAAGACAACATATTCACCCTGTGCTAGATGTTTGAATGAATATTCACCCTTTGCATCTGTTTTCATTGTACATGGCTCATCAAATAAATTATTCACGGTTGCGGCATTAAATCCATTTGTTTCATAATCGGATTTTTCAACCAGTCTTACATTGACATCTTTTACAAGGTCTTCTGTATATTGTCTTCTTCCATCTCTATCTGCATCAATCCATACAAGACCGGATACCTGACGATCGACAATATATACAGTGGCAGTTCCTTCCGATTCAAGCATGGAAATCTGGTTTGTAAAGCGATCGTTTGGATTGCAGTCAACTGGTGTTATCATACAGTTTGCACGGACCATCTTGCCGGCTAATAGATCACCGATAATACACCATGCAGTGATTTTATTTTCACCTGTTAATAGACTGGCTGAAAGCGATACGCTACCATCAGCTTCAACTGTAGCCGATGTCCATCCTTTTGTTCCATTTTCAATATCGGATATCGAATCTTTCCAGTCAGATGCACTTTGATCCTTTACCGATGCATCCGTTGTATAGTAGAACTTCAATCCTGTATAGTCATTTGTTCCGTTGTTGTCAATCAGCTGGATTCCATCTAATGTGTAGTATCCATTATATTTGGAACCGCGAGGATCGCTATTGTATGGCATTGTATCCATCATCAAGCTATTTGGCTGTGCATTGGCAGCTGTATTTTCCCAAGTCGATGTATACGTTGCCTGTGTACCATTGTCAAGGAACATCTTATCCACTGTCTTTACAATGGCTAAAGCGGCATTCTTTGATACAGAGAAACCAGTTTCCGAATAGTTTCCATAAGCCTTATATGGATCTCGCAAATCTTCCAGTGACTGAATGCTTGCCGTTGACTTGTATTGCTGTCCATTCTTGGCAGCCGCCTTATCAATGGTAACGCTATAGTAGAAGTCTGGGAAATTGCTTGCCGTAACCGGTACATTTTCCAGTACGATCTTTAATGTTGTATTTCCACTACCATCTACATCCTTTGACAAGGAAGCAAATTTAATCTCTGTTTCCTGTCCATTAAAAGGATCTTTATATGTAAATGTTTCTCCTACTTTTGTACCGCCTGTTACTGTTCCTTTGTATCCCGCTCCATTTGGATTATCCAATACAAAGTCTCCACCTAATACAAGATCATCATTGAAAGCTGTTCCCGCTGGAATTGTATCCGTAATCGTAACGGTTGTCGTCTTCTTTCCGGTAAGCGTGTCTGTAGCTAATTCCATACCCCAGTCTATCGCAAGATCAACCTGGTTCTGGTTATCATCCAGAGCGAACATTTCCTTGCGGCTTCCACTGAGCAGCTGCTGCAATGTTGTCGTTGAAATCTTTGTCTTGTAATCTTCGATATAAAGGGAATCCCCTTTACCGCTCATTGTATTCTGATATGTACATACACCATTTGCATCATATTCAGCATTGCGGTAATTGTCTGGTGCTGCTGCACCTGATGATTTAGGCAATGTCTTTGTTGTCATATAGCTTGGAATGACAAGTTCATAGCCTGATTTTTTATCGTTATATCCATCTTCCTTTGCTGCATCATATTCATTCTTTGTCCAATATTCATGGGCAATGACTGTCTGGGCAACATATCCAGTTTCAACATCATCCGCTGCCTTACCATAGATGATAAACTGATAGGTAGTAGACTGACCTGTAACCGTTTTAACGGTTTCTGGATTATTCCATCTAAATTCCGCAATAGCTGCAACCGCTGTATAACCAGAGTTCTGCAAATCATCCAGAGATTCAAAGTAGACAAAGTCTTCATCGTTGATTTTGGCCTCATTCATCTCCTGATTGCTTGCCCATCCATTT
>JABUSD010000426.1 GCA_021442845.1 Holdemanella sp. | reverse complement strand
AGGATGACGGCGACAGCGGAGATATGCCCTTGGGCATTACCGTATGTAGACCACAACCGAGCGAAGCGAGCTCTTTGAGAATTGCAGCCAATCAGGATTAATATGCAATGCATGAATATGCTCGAACTATGAAGGAATCCAATGAAAAATATAAAGATACATTGGAAATGTATAAAGAAAAATATTCTATCGCATAAGAATACGTTATAATCTAAGAAGTAAGGTGGTGTTGGTATGTCATTGATATATATTGTAGAAGATGATAAGAATATCCAGGAAATAGAAAGCTATGCTTTAAAAGGGAATGGCTTTGATGTTCGTGTTTTTGATAATGCCAATGATTTCTATGGAGTCATAAATGAAGAACTGCCAGATCTTCTTTTATTAGACATTATGCTGCCACAGGAGGATGGACTATCCATTCTAAGAAAAATCAGAAGAGAAAAAAGAACAAGGGAATTGCCTGTTATTATGGTAACCGCAAAGGCAACAGAAATCGATGCGGTAAAAGGTCTGGATTTAGGAGCCGATGATTATATCGCAAAGCCATTTGGTGTATTGGAACTGACATCAAGAGTAAAAGCCATATTAAGAAGAGTGAAACCAGCTATTGATGATACTGTTCTTCAATATAAGAATGTTTTGATGGAATGCGATCGCAGAGTTGTCCTTGTTGATGGTGAAATCATCGATCTAACATTTAAGGAATATGAACTTTTGCATTTGTTCCTTTCCAATATTGGAATCGTATTAACACGCGACATCATCATGGCATCTGTCTGGGAGTCTGATTTTGTTGGAGAGACAAGAACTGTAGATATGCATGTTAAAACGCTTCGAAAAAAATTGAAGGAAGCTGGGAATATGATTGTAACGGTTCGAAATGTGGGGTATAAGCTGGAATGAAAAAGAAACTAAATGCGCGTTTCTGGCAGATTACATTATTTTCAATTATCATTTCAACCTGCACAATGACCCTTGTATTTTATGCCCAATTAAGAAAACAGGTATTCAGTGATTTAAAGGTAGTTACCGATTTATTAATTGATGAAAATGCCTATTCAAAAAAGACGGAGAATCTAAGAATTACATTAATAGATAAAGAAGGAAATGTTATTTTTGACTCCGTTATTGATGAACAGTCCATGGAAAACCATTTGGATCGACCGGAAGTAAAAGAAGCTTCTATCAATGGAATGGGAATGGGACAAAGACAATCGAATACATTATCGAAAAGTGTATTCTATTATGCAAAAAGATTAGACAATGGAAATATATTAAGGGTTGGAAAAGAATCAGGAAATGTTTTTTCGGTATTTCTTTCCACTATTCCGCTTATTGGAATTATGGCATTGCTGCTGATGGGAATCTGTATGATTGCATCGCATTATCTAACCTTAGAAATAGTAAAACCAATCAATGATCTGGCAACCAATATGGATAATGTCAATGAAGAACTGATATATCCAGAATTGATACCATTCACAAGAAAGATACAGAGTCAGCATGAAGAAATCCTTTCTTCTGCCAATGTAAGACAGGAATTTACAGCCAATGTATCGCATGAATTAAAGACACCATTGGCCATTATTTCCGGTTATGCAGAGCTGATGGAAGCAGGCTTTTGTGATGAAGAGACGGTGAAGCATTTTTCCAGTGAAATTAGAAAGAGCGCAGCCAGGTTATTATCACTAATCAATGATATTATCAAATTATCTGAATTGGATACAGGTAGCATAGAGGATAAACTAGAACTGGTGAATATTGCCAGCATTGCCAGGGAAAGTGTAGAAATGCTAGCTATGTCCGCAAAGAGCAAGGATGTTACGCTTGCTTATGAAGGAAGTAATGAAGCCAATATCCATATTGGAAAGGAATTAGCCCAGGAGTTAGTCTATAACCTGATTGAAAATGCAATCCGTTATAATAAAAGAGATGGAAGAGTTTTTGTATCCGTATTGACTGAGAACAATGATATAACACTGTATGTGGAGGATACAGGAATTGGTATTCCTCTTGAACATCAGGAACGTATCTTTGAACGCTTCTATCGTGTGGATAAAAGCCGTTCTAAAGAATTGGGAGGAACAGGTTTAGGCTTAGCGATTGTAAAACATATTGCCAATCTGACAAATGGCATCATTCATATTCAAAGCGAAGTGGATAAAGGAACCAAAATATCAATCACATGGAACAGGTGAAAAATCTGTTCTTTTTTATTCTATAGTTTATAATATTGTTATGATTGAAAAGAAAATTTATTTTAAATATATAGATGTTTTAAGAACTATCCTTTGTATAGCTGTTTTATTCTATCATTTAGGTATACTACCAGGAGGATACCTTGCGGTATGCTCATTTTTTTCGTTAAGTGGATATTTATCCTGTAAGTCATTAATGAATAATAAAAAGAGTTTAAAGGATTACTATCTATCAAGATTAAGAAAGGTCTATTTGCCTTTGGTTGTTGTTGTCTTATCTACGGTAGGAATCCTATCTTTGATACCAGGTATTATATGGGTTAGCTTAAAACCAGAAACCACATCAGTTTTATTGGGGTACAATAATTTCTGGCAGATTTCTGCCAACATGGACTATTTTGCCAGACATACAAGTTCTCCCTTTATGCATTTATGGTATATTGCGATTTTAATGCAGTTTGAACTTATCTTTCCGATAGCATTTAAACTTACAAATAAGTTCAACAATCGTAAAAAAAGCCTTATTTATGGATTGTTGACTGTATTATGTATCTTTATCTTTATATTCTTTAATAAGTTTGGATCAATAATGAATGTATACTACAATACGTTTTCAAGAGTATTCTCTCTATTGATGGGGGTAAGTTTTGCTTGTTTACATGATATCTTTAAAAAGAAACTTATTAAGAATGATAATCTATATAAAGGTATAACCTATGGATTATTAATTATTCTTGTTCTATTCTTTATCTTTGTTGAATCAGGCAGTTCCTTCTTTATGTTAGCTATGATTCTTACAACGCTATTTACATGCATCATGATTGAATGTGCAGTGAATATTCAAAATAATAGGACTAGTAATATCTTTAGATATATAAAATCAATTAGCAGTTCAAGTTATGAAATATATCTGGTGCAATATCCTGTGTTGTATTTATATCAGTGTATATTTGGAACGGATTATTTACTATTGCAGGTGTTGCTTGTCAGTATTGTGACACTATGGATATCTTTTCCGCTACATTATGCGTTAACAAACTTTAAGAAATTAGATTCTAAAAAGATGCTTATTTTAATTGTATGTGCAGCATTCAGTGGATTGGGATGTTTTAAATATATTGTGGCAAGAGATAATAGTGAAGAATTGAAACAGCTGCAGGAAGAATTAACGGCATCGAGTGAAAAGATGGCAAAGCAGAAGGAAGAATATGCCAAGAAGCAGAAAGAACAGGAAGATGCCTGGGCAAAACTGCTTGCGATGGAAGAACCAACAATGGATGAAATCAAGGCAAAGGTAAGAGAACTTCCATTTGTATTTGTAGGGGATTCTGTCATGTTAGGAGCTTATTCTACATTACAGGCAAATTTTCCAAATGCTTATATTGATGCAGAAGTATCCAGAAGCGGATGGAAGATGGCAGGGATTTTAGAAGGAATTGATATCAAAGGGCCATGTGTTGTCCATGCTGGAACAAATGGCGGTGTATCCAAGGAAATCTTTGATGGTATTATGGCAGCGACCAAGGGACAGGATACGTATTTCTTAACCGTAACCAATGATATGGATATGCATGTGAATACAACCATTCGTGCGTATTGTGAAATGACGGATCATGCCTATTTGATTGACTGGGAACAATTAAGTGCCGGGCAATCTGAGTGGTTTTATGCCGACGCGATTCATCTTCCACCAATAGGAGCACAAGCTTATGCCGATATCATCTTTGATGCCATCTGTCAAAATGAAATCGCAAAGTTTAATAAAACGAAGGAAGAAGGAATCAGGGCACATGAAGAAGCCACATTAAAGGCAACGACATTCTATGGTGATGATCTTTTGATTGGAATGTATGATCAATTAGAAGCGAATTACAGCAATGCGAATTTCATATCAAATAATAATCTTAGTTATGAAGATATTCGTGATTCCATTACCCTATCTATAGAGGAAGGAACATTGACAAATCGGATTGTCATTGTCTGTCGAAATCTAAGCGATAAGCAGTACCAGAAATTAATAACGCTTTGTAAAGGACATGAAGTCTATATCGTATCAATCAAAGAGACAAAGGTTGAAAATGCGACATGGATAGATTTCTATTCAGAAATTAAAAAGAATAAGGATTATATCAGTAAAGATAAAGTGCATCTAACTGATAAAGGAAAAGAGGCATTGAGTAAGAAGATTATCGAAACGATTCAGTAATGAGTCGTTTTTAGTTTATAGTAAAGATATTTAATCTTAACTTAAGGAAAAACTGTTACAGTATGTATACAAAAACTTTTATAAAGGGGGTTATATATATGAAATATAGTAAATATGGTAAAGATTTAAAATATATAACCGTTGTGATTATCGCAACGGAAATTATGCTGCTTGGAATGCTTTTATATAGAGTGATTTATTGTCATGATTATTTTGCATTGTTGAACATTGCACCAATGATTATATGCGCTCTATATTATAGAGCAATTAAAAAAATCTGTATCCAAGAAAAAAGGATTATACAGTCTTGATACGTGATATTTACATAAGTATGCATTGTAAAGAACCTGGAGAAAT
>JABUSD010000300.1 GCA_021442845.1 Holdemanella sp. | reverse complement strand
GGAATCTGCATCGCCATACTACGAGCTTAACGACCTGTTTGACCGTCAGTTCAACATTGACCAGACAACCGATTATGCATTGCCAGGCAACATAAAAGGTCGTGAGCTGAAGCGTCTGAAGGCAGAATATGAGATGCGATTCAGCGAATAATTGCATCTGAAACAGTTCGATATTTTTAACAATGTTATCGCTTTTCGTTCGTGATTCTGGATCATATGATATCCATTTTTAGAATTTTTATGGCTCAGAAATCGTTCCAGATTGTAACATAACCGCTTCATTTTCTGCACCGTTACAGTCCAGTTTTGTGTGCTCATTAGTGCATGCATGAATGATTTTCCAATCACTTTATGGAGCAGAAAAGGAATCGTAACAGAATCCATTCTGATGATTTTTCAATCTGAAAATGATTCAGAAAATATAATTTTCTGTTCATTTGATGACCTGTTTTACGGATATTTTGATTCCATTTTCTGGAAATATTTGATTCATTTTTTCTTCTGAATGGAGTCCTATTGAATCTTATTTCTGTATTGTTTTTATTCACTATACGGAATGGTCTGGAGCAGTTTTCTGTTCATTGCATGTCGCATTACGGTCACACACTGTTCCAGTTTTCTGGATGAAACGTAGCGGTTTTTGAATCAGAAAGGTGTCGGATTTCTTTCAGTTTTTATCATCAATCAGCTCGTTAACTGAACATTTATTCTACAGTTTTCTGGAGCTGATTGAACAGATTTCTGTTGCATCGTGTTCATTATCCGGAGCATTTCTTGACAGATATTGCAGATCATTACGGCATGTTCTGGAACAGAATTTGAATCATAAAGTGGCAGTGAATCTGTACCCGATGAACGGATTTTCTGGAATAAAAAATCCAGATTTCTGGTTTATTGGATGCCAAAAAAAAGGTGGGAAATTTTGGAAAAAAACCAATGATTTTTTGTGGCAGGATAAGGGTTGGGACAACCGGTGGGAAAAATGGGCTTGTTTGCAGTGCAAACAACCGATACCTATCGAATAACGCATTGAAACGCTTTGGATATCCCAGTTTCGAACATTTCCCACAAAAAAGTGAAACATTTTGGCGAATTTCCCACAAAAAAGCCGATACCTAAAGGCGATTCATTGCAAAGTCCCACTTTGGGTGATTTTCCGGAACAAAAAATGCAAAAAAGCCGATACCTATCGAATAACGCATTGAAGTGAAATCTGGGATATCAATTTGTTTCGAACTTTGATAATTAAGGAGGAATTTTCACAAATGAAATCTAACGAATCTGGCGGATTCTTGAGGAACGAATACTCTTCTGTAGTCATCTTCCTCTTGATTCTTCTTCCAGTCATCTTCGCTCTTGTGAGCGTTCTTTTCTGGATGGTTGATCTGCTGATTGTCAATGCCAATCAGCCGTTCTTTTCTTCGGTGGTCTCGCATTCCATCGAAAGCCTTGTCATATCAGTGAGCATCTATGGACTCTGCTTCTATCTTCTTTCGCAGAATCTTTTCTTCGGAAAGCCAAAGGAAAGGAATCAGGTTGCAAGCCAGGGATGGGTGCCAGTCCATTCCAAGAAGGCGGATGGGAAGTCTCAGGAAAAGTTCTTTGCATCTGCTCCCATCGACACGGATGTAAAGCTGGATGTAGGAGGTGCTCCGGTCAATAAGATTGGAGACCGTATACTGTATGAAGTGCAGCCGGTCCATGACCTTTGTGTCGGTACGACACGTTCAGGGAAGTCAAGAAAGGTTGTGCGTCAGCTTGTCATGATTGCAAGCATGGCAGAGGAGACAATGTTCTTCAACGATCCTAAGAAGGAGATGTACCAGGACTTCCACAAGTATCTTGAGAAGAAGGGGTATGATGTCTATTGCCTTGACTTCCGTAACCCGCAGTACTCGAACATGTGGAATCCGCTGAGCGACATTTCCTACATGTACAGCATAGGCATGAACGATGAAGCTGACCAGTATGCATCCGACCAGGTTGCGAGCCTTGTCGTTGACAACGGCAAGACGGAGGCAATCTGGATTGATGGTCAGAAGGCACTGATCAAGGCACTGATTGAAGAGGTGTGCAGTGCTCCTATATCCGAGGAGAGGAAGAATTATTTTTCTGTCTATCAGATGATGAGCATTCTCCAGCAGACGGTTGTGATGGACAACAAGAAGGAGAAGATGCTCTTGTCCATCTACATGGAATCGCTGAAGGAGACAGCCCCTTCAAGAATCGCCTATACACCAATCCTTGTGTCACCTGAAAAGACAAGAGGAAGCTTTATGACAAGTGCCATCGCAACACTGAGCCCGTTTACTGGTCAGATGCTGATGAAGGTGCTGTCCAGATCCGAGTTTGACCTGCATGACTTTACGAAAGGGAAGAAGGCAGTCTTTGTTGTCAACCCGGATGAGAAGAATACATACGATGGGATTACAGCCATGTTCTTTGACCAGGTGTACCAGTCACTTGTATTCGAGGCGAACAAGCTGAGCGGACGAAGCCTTGAGAAGCGTGTGCATATGATACTGGACGAATTTGGAAACATGCCTATAATCAATGAACTGCAATCGAAGATTACGGTTGCACTGTCAAGAAAGATAATCTACCATCTGTATCTTCAGGACTTCAAGCAGATGAACAACATCTATGGGCAGGACGTTGCAACCATCATACGTTCCAACTGCAACCTGAGCTACTTCATATCGAGTGCGGACTTTGATACGTGCGAAGAGATGTCAAAGAAGTTTGGGGAACATGATGTCTGGGTGGACAGCATGAGCGGCAGCTATGACAGTCGCAGCAACCCGAGCGGTAACAGCGTGAGCTATGCTATCCATCAGAGAAGGCTGATTGATGCCAACGAACTTCTGAACCACAATGGTGCAGAAACAGGCGAGATCTTTGTCCACAGGACATACCTTGGTCCATGCAGGGTAAACCTTCCTGACTGCTCCTCATATGACTGGTACAACGAGATGGAGCACGATGAAACAGAGAAGGAGAACGAAAAGCTAGCACTTTCCTATGCAGTGCCTCGATATGTACTTATATCAGAAATGGAGAAGAAGGCGGCTGCCGGCGATATGGAAGCAAAGAAGGCGGTTGAAGCTGACAGGGCAATCCGTAGCAATCCACGTGCATCAAAGGTCATGGCTACAGGATTGAACCAGAATGATTTCTACTGGTACTGGAGCGAAAGCGACAACCTTGGTGACGTTGTAAAGAGCAATGTCCTTGATGCCATCGAAAAATCAGGCAATCCGAATTTTGATATCAAGCAGTACATAAGGTCCAAGCCTTTTGTGGATATGATCTGGAAGCACGACCTAAACAAATCCTGGGACAACACTCCAGCTAAGCTTACAGAAGCCATGACGGGCGAGGATATCAGCAGAAAGAAAGGTACTGCCCCTTTTGTCAATAACAAATGGCACGCCCAGTTCCGCATGGGATAGGCATGCGTTGACATTACGATATATGTAAACTATGATTGAAGTATGAAATGGGGGCAGTTTGCCCCCGTTTTGTAAAGGATGTGATCGGATGAAGAAGATTGATGTGAGATACAGAAGAGGTTTAAAGAAAAGGGATTCTTTTGTATCTTTGAAGGAGTTTATTGATGGGGATATCTGTCTGGATGGCAGAATTGCAATCCTCTATGGACTAAGAAGGACGGGAAAGACAACCCTGATGGAACAGGCATTCAACAGAGATGACAGTGCCTTCTATCTGGCTGAAAAAGGCGACACCATGAAGGATGTTGAAGACCGGATCATTGATGAGATGGAAAAAGGGAACAGGGTCATATTCTTTGATGAGATTACCAGAATTTCGGATATAGAGAACTGTTCCGGACTGCCGGACATCTATGCAAAATATGGAATGCGTATCATTCTGACAGGAACGGATTCGCTCGTGTTCAATGAAGTGGAGGACAGACTTTTTGACAGGGCAGTCCGAATCCAGACAACCTATATCCCTTTTACGGAGCATTGCAGAGTGCTTGGAACAAGAGATATTGACGATTACATCTCGTTCGGAGGGCTTATGCGACCTGGTGAAAGGATTGACAGGGTAGTTTATGACTACGAAAGCCGTATGAAATATCTCGATGAAGCCGTCAGCGAGAATATTGCAAACAGCCTGAAGAAGGACAGATCTTCGAATCCGCTGAAGAAGCTTTCAAGGAACGAACTTACAGTCATCATCAACAAGATTGTAGAACTTCACTGCGGTTATATATCCATTGAAACTATCAGGGACAGGATATATGGAACGAAGATGAACCATCTTATCCGGGACAGACTGAAAGATGTTGAAGAAATGGATGTGATCAGAAGATACATGCCGAAACGGGATAGGATATCTTCTGATTTTCTCAAGCAGATAAATGCAGGTGGTGAGATCACTTCTAAAATTGATGATGCCATGGTAAGGAATCTTGAACGCATGCTGTACGAAATGAACCTGCTGTCGGTCATCCCTGAAAAGCTGTTCTACAAGGTTGATGAAGCATGGCTTTCATCACCGGAAGGGTATGCAAGCTACATAATCCAGCCTGCTATACGCTATTATCAGCTGACCAAAGCACTTGAGTTTATTGATACGCATCCAGATATGGTGCAGCTTTCAGAAAATACGAGAGATTATCTGAAAAGGAAGCTGGATGAGGAGATAAGAGGTGAGATGACAGAGGACATCATCCTATACGATACAAAGAAGATGCTCCCGTCCGACAGGTATCTTGTTTTAAAGCCTACATTCAGGATTGACGGGATTTCCGCTGGCGAATATGACATGCTGATCTACGAAAAGGA
>JABUSD010000310.1 GCA_021442845.1 Holdemanella sp. | reverse complement strand
AAAAAGTTGTAAAATAAATATAAAGTTGTAAAAAGTTGTAAAAGGAGAATTTATGAAGAATTCATTTTCATTGGTATTCGGAAAAGAACCAATTCATATCATAAATCGATCTATGCAGGAAAATGAGATTATAGAAGAATTCTTGAGTGAAAACCCAATTCATCAGGTATGCATGATTACAGGGGTAAGAGGTTCTGGGAAAACAGTCTGTTTGACTACATTATCAAATGAATTTAGAGATAGGGAAGACTGGATAGTAATTGATATCAATCCAGAAAGAGATATACTAAATGCTTTAGCAGCCCAGTTGAGCAATCGAAAGGAGTTGTTTCAGCTGTTTAAAGATGCAAAGTTAAATCTATCATTATTTGGTATTGGATTTGAAATGGATGCGATACCTCCTATTACAGATATTGTAACAGCACTGGATGAAATGCTGGATAAACTTACTAAAAAAGGAAAGAAAGTCTTAATTGCGATTGATGAAGTATCATCCAGTTTATATATTCGTGAATTCATTAGTCAATTTCAGATCTTTATTCGAAGAAAATACAATGTGTTTCTTTTGATGACAGGCTTATATGAAAATATCTATGAATTACAGAATGAAAAAACACTTACTTTTTTATATAGAGCCCCTAAGGTAGAGTTAAAACCTTTAAATACAGTACGAATGGCGCAAATTTATAAGACAACATTAAATATAGAAGACGATAGAGCTTTGGAAATGGCTAAGCTTACAAAAGGATATCCTTTTGCTTTTCAGGTTCTTGGCTATCTCTGTATGAAATACAATGTTAGATATGAACAAATCTTGTTTGAATTTGATGCGTATCTGGAAGAATATGTCTATGAGAAGATATGGAGTGAATTATCTTCTAAGGATAGAGAGGTTCTACATGCGATGTGTTTATCGGATGGTAAGATTGTCAATATTCGTGCTGTTGGTGAATTCAGTTCTAATACATTTACTGTCTATCGAAATCGATTAATAAAAAAAGGAATTATACGCTCTAGTAAATATGGATATCTAGAGTATACACTACCTCGATTTGAAGAATTTATTTTAAGAACATTTGAAAAGGACTAGTTTAATGGCTAGTCCTTTGGGTTTGTCAAGAAAACTGTGTAAATAATTTTAAAAATTTCTTGACACACTCCAGACCACTGGTTGATTGAGGCTTTGATTTCAGTGGCTAGTAGTAAAAAAAATATGTCATGCATGAAAAGACAAGGACGCGAAGCGCATGTTTTATCCTTGTCTTTTCTTCATGACATATTATAATGATAGCCCACTGAAATCAAAGATTGATATACTTCTGTATGCGCCCTGCAAATTTATCGTTGACCATAAGCTGATTAAGAACCATGCTCCAGTTCTGGATATGACCTTTGCTCCATTTCGATTCTAGTTCCTTTGTTCTTAAATATAGAAGTTTGAACAGTGCATTCTCATTTGGGAAGGCACCTTTTTTCGTTACCTTCCTAAAGCTTGAATTGATTGCCTCAATCGCATTTGTCGTATACATAAGCCTACGGACATCACTTCCATAGTCAAAGAGCTGCTCTACATGGGAGAAGCTCCTCTTCCATACTTCAACAGCACCCGGATATTGTTTCCACTCGTTGCAGAATGCTTCGAACGCAACTTTTGACGCCTTCAGGTTTGCCGCTCCGTAGACCTTCTTGAGCGATTGGGTAAATTTCTTGTAGTCCTTTGCAGGTACATACTTGATCGAATTGCGGATCAGATGGACTATGCAGCGCTGGACGACAACCTGTGGGAATATCGCTCTTGCGCCGGATTCTAGCCCTGATACGCCATCCATGGAGATGAAGAAGATATCTTCCACGCCTCTAGACTTCAATTCATCGAATATCTGCATCCAGTAGTTCTTGCTCTCTGTCTCGCTCAGCCAGATTCCCAGTATTTCCTTCTTTCCGGACAGATCATACCCCAGGATTACATATACGGCACACTCCTTCGTTTCATAATCGCTTCTTAAAGTAACGTACATGCAGTCCACAAAGGCAAAGGCGTAGCACTTGCTTAGGGGACGGCTGCGCCATTCATTCAGTTCATTTAGGATGGAATCCGTAATGTCTGAGATCATATCGTGGGAAATCTTGAATCCATATATTTCCTCTACAGTTGAAGCGATATCTCGCTGTGACATACCGCGCGCATACATCGCAAGCACCTTATCCTCAATCCCTGAAACGTCCTTCTGGCGCTTTGGAACAACAATCGGCTCAAATGTGCCATCCCGATCTCTAGGGACTTCTATCTCAACCTCTCCCCGGGTAGTTTTCAATGTCTTCTTTCCGTAACCGTTCCTTCTGTTTGAATCTTTTTTCGGTCCCTTGTCGTTTGAATCATATCCAAGATGATTGTCCATTTCACCTTTGAGCATCGCTTCGAACATGGGTCCGAAAACACTGTTGATTGCCTGATTCATTTCTTCAACATTCTTAGGTTTATATGCATTTAGGATTGCTTCTGCAATAGCTACATCTCTAGGATCTCTCTTTATTTTTGCCATATCATTCATTTTCCTTTTTTCTCCTTTATCATATCATAGACAATAATAAAAACCGTGAAGTTGAGCCGTACGCTCTCAACTTACACGGTTTATATTACACTCTCAGTCCTTTATTCTGAATTTAGGATCAACATCACAGATATCTTCCAGTGCTTTTCTAAATAGCTTTGTTAAGTCCCCTTTATTGTTTCCTAGACACCAGTTGATACCATAGCCAAAGCTTGCGTTGACACATACATAATACAAGTTCTTTGGGTTGGATGTATTTCGAATCTGCCCTACCTTCTGTGATTTTTCAAACAACACGATCATCGTTTTTGCCAGGTTATCATCAAAATTGAAAGTACCCTGGTTATTTTTTAAATTCGCAATGAATAGATTGGAATATAGATTGATTCCAAATTCTGTAGAAGCTTTGATAATGGATTCAAATCCAGCACAAATCTGGTTCCAGTATGTGTCTTCCATCAACATGGAATAAGCTGTATTATACTCTTTCAATACATCTTCATAGAAATAACCAAGTAAGTTTTCTTTTGAACCTAAGTATTTATAGAATGTTGGTTTTGATATGCCACATGCTTCACAGATTTCATCCACACTCAATTCTTCAAATGTCTTTGTCTTTAATAAGTTATATGCTGTTTTTGTGATTAAATTTCTCATGGTTTTAATTATACCTTAAATTGATATATTTGAATAGAGTGTGTTATAATTAACTCAATTAAAGAATAGTTTACTGAAGTAAAGGAGGATATACGATGAAATACGAATATTTAGGTAAACCAATTACATTCAGAGGCATGACAGTCAAGAATAGAATCTTTCTTCCACCAATGAAGACAAACTATGCTGGCTTTGATCACTATGTATCTGAACAGATGATGTATTATCTGGAATCTATGGCAAAAGGTGGTATTGGATTAATTACGACAGAAGCAGCAGAAGTTGATGGAGATCATATGTATGATCCAACCATTTTAGGAATCTGGGATGACAAATTTATTCCAGGCTTGACAGAACTGGCAAATCGAATTCATAAATATGACTGCAAGCTTTCCGTACAGCTGATTCAGGGAGGGCCATTCGCAAACAGCGGATATAATGAAGGTAGAATGCCAATGAGTTCTACGCCTATGGCTCATGTATGGAATCCAATGGAAACACCAAAGGAAATGACAAAGGAAGATATTGAAAGATATTACGATTTATACGCAAAAGCAGCATTGCGTGCAAAAGCAGCAGGTTGTGATGCGGTAGAAGTACACTGCGCTCATGGACATGCGCTATTAGGAAGTTTCTTATCTCCGATTGTAAACCATAGATCGGATGAATTTGGTGGCGATTTAAAAGGAAGAGCAAAATTTGTGATTGAAGTATGCAAATCCATTCGTGAAGCAGTTGGTGAAGATTTCCCAGTGTCTGTCCGTTTAAGTGCCGATGATTTAGAAGAAGGTGGAAATACTGCTGAAGATGTTGCCTTTGTATGTGAATGGTTACGAGAAGTCGGTGTCGATTATATCCATTTCTCAAATGGAACATTATATGATGTAGGATCGCTTCTTCCTCCAACGGGAAAACCAAACGCATTGAATGATTTCTGTACTGATGAAATCAGAAAGCACACAACAATTCCATTTGGTACTGTTGGTCGAATCAAAACACCTTGGGTTGCTGATTTGTTAATTAAAGAAGGAAGAATGGATATGGTATATGTTGGTCGTGCTAACATTGCTGATCCAGAATGGTCGAATAAGGCTTTGGAAGACCGCACGGATGATATCCGTGCATGTATTGGATGTCTATGGTGCCTAGTATCAAGTTCATTAGTAATTCCAATGCAGTGTACAATGAATCCAGGTGTTGAAAATTATAAGATGGATATCATTGAAAAAGCCGATACAAAGAAGAAGGTTGTTGTCATTGGAGCTGGTCCTGCTGGACTTGAAGCTGCAACAACTGCGGCAAAACGTGGACATGATGTAACTGTCATTGAAAAGAATTATAAAGCAGGTGGACAATTCGTACTGGCAAGCATGCCACCAGTTAAACAGGAATTGGCAACGGGATTAAAATATTTAATCAATGAAGCAAATAAAGCAGGTGTAACTTTCCTATATAATACAGAAGCTACAGTGGAATTGGTCAAGGAATTAAATCCAGATGAAATCATTGTAGCTACAGGAGCAAAACCAAAGATGCCAGCATGGATTACATCGAAACATCCAAATGTTGTCAGTGCATGGGATATCTTATCAGGTGCAGAACATCCAGGATTGA
>JABUSD010000372.1 GCA_021442845.1 Holdemanella sp. | reverse complement strand
CAGGTATTCTATAGCTTATCCATCATGATGGCCATCATGTTTGCGTATGGTTCTTATTTAGATGAGAGCAGCAATATTGCGGTGGATTGTATTATTATCGCATTCTCCGATGCAGCCGTCAGCATTCTATCAGGAATTGTAATGTTTTCGACAATGGGTGGAGTTGGTATGTTAGACAACATATCAGCATCGGGAATCGCAACCGCTTTTATCATCTATCCACAGGCGATTGTCAATCTGACAAGTGTAGGATGGGTCAATGCGATTTTTGGTGTCATCTTCTATATGATGTTAGTTACATTGGCTATTGATTCAGCCTTCTCTATTGTAGAAGGAGTCAGTGCATCGATTTCCGATAAGTTTAAATTAAATCCACGAAAGACAACAAAGGTAGTCTGCATTGTTGCAGCCCTTGTATCGTTAATCTATGCAACCAGAGCAGGACTTGCCTGGCTGGATATCGTTGATAACTGGACAAACCAGATCAATTTAATTGTGATTGGTGTATTAGAGTGTATTGCGGTAGGATGGTTATTCAATGTCGAGAAAGTAAGGGAACAGGTCAATCGAAATACAGAATCCTTTAAAATGCCAAAGGCATGGTTTAATACATCGATTAAATTTATTTCCCCAATCGCCTTAAGCATTTTATTCATATGGAATATGTATACATTGCTGGTTATAAATAAAGGTGTATATGGATATGCATTCTGGGCTGAAGCCATTGGAGGATGGCTTGTATCAGCACTTGTCTTTGCCAGCGGATTTATCGCAAAAGGAATCATTAAGCGAAAAGTGGATAAAGGCTTTGTTGAAAACGAAATCAAATGGATTGAAGATGAAAAAGGTACAGCAAACTAAGCTGTACCTTTCTTCTTATCAAGCAAACCGATAAATGCACCATATAAATTGGCATCGTTATGGAATTTTGAAGAGATGACAACGGATGGAAATAAAGTGGCTTCCATACATTCATTTCCAAGTTCTTTTAATGACTGGCTGATTCTTTCAATGAATAATGCATCCTTACTGATTCCACCACCAATCGCTATCTTTTCCGGATCGAATAACACCTGCATATTAAAGATAAGCTTCGCTAATTCATCGCATGTATACTGTAAGGCATCGCATGCTTCCTTTTCGCTCTTGCGATAGTTTTCCATAATAATCTTTCCATTTACAGATGAAATATCAATATTCTTTAATTTGGCATATGTATTACATAAACCACCCGTAGAACACGCTTGTCCTGATAAGGCAACTGGATTGGAATTCATAATCATAAAAGAAGCATTGCCAGCTAGATTGCGAGTGCCTTTAAAACATTTTCCATCAAGGATGATGCCACCACCAATGCCCGTACCAACCGCTAAAAAGATGGCATTTGTACAATCTTTTAATGATCCAATGGTAGCTTCGGCAATAGCACCGGAATATCCATCATTTTCAACATATACGGTTGTATTCAATTTCTTTTCAAGACTTTCCACAATCGGATAATTCATAAATCCTAAAGAACTGACATAGACAAATCCTTTCGTGGCATCAATAACACCAGGAATGGATAAAGATATACCATCCAATGGATATTTCTTATATAAGTTTTCTACAATAGCTTCAAAAGCATCTATATCCCCTACATGAAAGGTAGGCATTATTCCTCTTTCCAGGATTTCATATTGTTCATTCATATAGGCATATTTAAATTCAGTACCACCGATATCAATTGTTAGAAATTTCATTCTATACCTTCTTTCCTGCTAATAGTATCGTATTGTATATAGTTTATAATTTCAATCTATATCGTAAATGAGAACATAATATATAGTATATAAAGTCGTATTTATAAACATTATCGGAAAATAGTACATTTCTTTTTTTTACTAGTCGTAAATGGAAATTGTATGGAATAGCCTGTCAGGCTATAGTATAACCAGATACCGGTAGACAAAAAAGAGAGTAAAAAATAGGAAAGGAAATTCAAGATGTCAGAAAACAAATTTATGGATAATCTACAGATGAAGTTAACACGCTTTGCGGGAACTTTAAGTAGAAATATGTATATTGGTGCGATTAAAGATGCGATGTTAGCGTATATGCCATTTACAATCATTGCTTCCATCCCATTAATTTTAGCTAACTTCCCTTATCAGGGATTCACAGATTTCATTACAAATCTATTAGGATCGCCAGACTGGATTGGAAAATTGATGTTAGTATACTTTGCGACAATTAATATTGCTGCATTGCTTGTATGCTTGACAATCTCACATCGTTTAGCTGAAAAATTAGAAGTGAATGTATTACAGGCACAGTTGACTGCCTTAGTTGCATTCCTTGTATTGACTCCATTTGGAGAAGGACAATCGATTGCCAATGTTGCCGCAGCGAATATGTTCTCAGCCATGCTTGTAGGGCTTGTAACCGTACGTATTTATAAGGCAATTGATGATAAAGGATTTAAAATTAAGATGCCAGATGCAGTACCACCAGCCGTTGCTGCACCATTCGAATCATTAATCCCATCGATGATTATCGTATATGGTGCATTGATTGTAAATTGTATCTTAAGTGCATTTGGAACGGATTTAGGATCATTGATCAACAACACAGTAGGATTACCAATCATGTTGTTGGGAGGATCTATCTTCGGTGTTGCTTTTGCGAAATTATTCGAACAGTTATTGTGGTTCTTTGGAATCCATGGAGGATCGATTGTATTGGGTGTTATGACACCAATTATGCAGGTATTAGAAACACAGAATCTGGAAGCTGTCACAGCAGGAGGACAGGCGTTCAATATCATCAACAACTCATTCTTTACACACTTTACGAATATCGGTACCGTTGGAGCTGTCATCTGTGCCTTATTGATTGCCAGATCAAGACAATATCGTGAAATTGCAAAGATTGCGACTGTACCATTTGTATTTAATATCGGTGAACCGGCATTGTTTGGATTCCCATTGATGCTGAACTTCAAGTTCTTCATCCCATTCCTGTTATCCAATGCATTATCCGCTGTTATTGCCTATATCGCATTTGCATTGCATTTAGTACCAATTCCTACCGGTCTGATTCAGCTTCCATGGACAACACCAGTTATCCTAAGTGGAATCCTAGTTACACAGAGCATTCGAGGAGGAATCCTGCAGCTTGTACAGCTTGCAGCCTGCACAGCCCTTTATATCCCATTCATGCGAAGTGCGGATAAAGATGAATTAGCCATTGAACAAGGCCAGGAGGCTGAATAACTATTTGGTTATTTACTGTTCATCCTAGACAGTAGATAAATATATTCCTATTTCTTGGGGCCTTTACTGACATAGAGGCCCCACTATGTTTTATGGAGGAAATAAATATGAGTTTTATCGTACCTGAATTAAGAAAAATCAGAGTGATATTAGATTGTGATACAAAGAATGAGGTGGATGATCAATATGCCATTGTACATGCCTTATTAACACCAAGATTTAAGATTAAAGGATTGATTGGTGCCCATTTCACAAAGAAACGATTTGCCGATAGTATGGAAAGAAGCTATCAGGAAAACTGTAAGCTAGTTGAAATGCTAGGCATGTCTGATTCCATTGATGTATTGAGAGGATCTAGTGAACCAATCAAATCAAGAACTGAATATGAATATTCCCCAGGTGCACAAAGAATAGTAGAAGAAGCCTTGAAAGAGGAGGATTCACCATTGTTTGTTGCTTTTACAGGGGCTATTACCGATCTAGCCTGTGCCTATTTAGAACACCCTGAAATTGCTGGAAGATTGACAGCCATCTGGATAGGAGGGGGAAGATATCCACAAGGTAATCGCGAATACAATCTATGCAATGATATTCTAGCCGCGAATATCGTCTTTGAATCCAATATAGAATTATGGCAGGTTCCAATGAATGTCTATTCAAAAATGACAGTCAGCTTAACAGAACTAGAAATGAATGTAGCTCCTTATGGTGAAATTGGTAAATATCTATATGAAGAATTAATTACATTCAACATGAACAAGTTAGATCGAAAGGAATGGCCTTATGGGGAAGTCTGGTCATTAGGAGATTCACCAAGTATTGGCCTTCTGTTAGATCCGATGGAATATGCCTGTCAATATAGGGAAGCACCACATGTCAATGCGGATGCATCCTATTCCTTTACAGGCAAAAATCGAAAAATCAGAGTCTATGACGATATCAATACACGCTTTATCTTTGGCGATTTCTATGCAAAGTTAAAGAAATTTACTTTATAAGAAATCATATCTTCTTATATAATAGATTTGTAGGACGTTTATTTATATGAAAGATTTAAGTGAATGGAAATCATTTATCATCAATAAAGAAAAGGATAAATCTTTAGATCCAAAAGCAGAATTCAGTATAATCATCATCGATGATAATGAAATCATTGGATATGCGCAGGATGATGCCCAGATGGCAGGCATGTGGTATCAGGATGATAAGCATAAGATTTATATCTATTCAAAGAATTCCAACCATGAACATTTCAGCAAGCGAATCTTTGAAGGAGAAGGATGTGGACCCATTCATTTTCATAACTGCATTGAAATAGGCTATGTTCTAAAAGGATGTGCCAAACAGATGTTTTATGGAAAGCTGCATGAATTCAAAGAAGGCGAATTCTGGATTCTAGATCAGGATACCTACCATTGTGATGTCTATCATGATGATGAACTGTTTACAATTTATGTTTCTATCGCAGCGGATATCTTTGATAAAGCCTTATTGAATTCATTAGGAGATTCTAAATTCAGCCAGTTTCTAGGTTCGGCCATCAGCTATCAGAAAAAACATCATCAGTTTGTCCATTT